>JAQQAM010000172.1 GCA_028532905.1 Spirochaetales bacterium | reverse complement strand
AAAACCGTACTGAAAGAGGATGAGATTATTGAATCAGTTCGTATCCCCATGGATTTTGTGAATAAAGAAGCCGCGGGAATCCTAAGTTACAGAAAAGTGGGGACCCGGAAAGCCAATGCACTGACCAATCATTCGGTCAGTTTCTGGGCTGAGACTGAGAAGGCTGATTAAAATGATATACGACTGGCACTGGGGGCTGTGGCAGCGACGGTTGTCCGGCTGAAAGAGGCGGAGGATAAACTGAAGGGGACAGCTCTTTCGGATCTCGAAGAGCTCTGGAAAGATGTGCGGCCTGAGTATGAAAAGGCCGTCCGGCCCATAGATGATCAGCGTTCCACTGCCTTCTACAGAAAACGGACGGCCCTTAAACTGCTGGATGCTTTTATTCAGCAGGCTTCGGATTCTTCTGCATCCTGATCATTCCGGCCTGAAAGAGCGATTGCCAGCTGATCGGGACAGGAGGTCCCTTTGCCGTGGCAGTCGATTCCTTTCAGTCTGGTAATGACATCTTCTTTTTTCATCCCTTCCACCAGGGCTTTCAGTCCCAGCAGGTTACCGGGACAGCCCCGTTCAAAATCAAGCGTTTTTACCCGGTCGTCCTCCAGGACGATTCTGATTCTTACGGCACAGGTTCCCTCGGGAATATACTCGATTTCTTCCATTACTTTCCTCAATCTTTTTATAATTGAGTTATCATAATCGGCAAATCAGGAATGAATCAACCGAGACCGGGGGAGAATTGTAAATCTTTTACAAGATTCCCTTCCCGGCAGACGGCGGAACAGATCTTCCGAATCAGCGGGGACTGTTCATGGATTCAAATACCTTGTACAGCCCCTGTGTTCCCAGCTCATCCAGCCCCTGGGCCACGGCAGCAGTGTAGAATTGATACGCCAGTGCCAGACCGGGCAGACTGAGGTTCATGGCCTGAGCCTCTTTGAGAGCAATCCCCATATCTTTTACAAAATGTTTGATGAAGAAACCGGGATCGAAATTGCCGTCGGCTATCCGGCGGCCCAGATTATTGATTGACCAGGATGCCGCCGCTCCGCTGCCGATGACATCAATGATTTCATTCATATCCATTCCGGCCCTGTGACCATAGAGGAGTGACTCCACAACACCGATCATATTTGTGGCAATCAGTATCTGGTTGCACATTTTGGTATGCTGTCCGGAACCCGCTGCGCCCATCAGCTTAATATTCTCTCCGAAGCTCTCCATCAGAGGGAGGACCGTATTGAAAACCTGTTTGTCACCGCCGCACATAATGGCGAGGGTTCCGTTTCTGGCTCCCAGGTCTCCGCCGGAAACAGGGGCATCCAGAGCGCCTACTCCTTTTTTGCCCGCCTCTTTGGCTATTTTTACAGCCAGGGAGGGTTCGCTGGTGGTCATATCGACTATAATGGCCCCTTCTTTGGCATTGTCCAGAACTCCCTTGTCTCCCAGAATGACAGATTCCACATCCTTGGGATAACCCACAATCGTGAAAATCACATCCGCTCCGGCTGCCGCTTCCCCGGGGGTGTCACACCACACAGCTCCTTTGGCCAGGAGATCTTCGGCTTTGGATCTGGTTCTGTTGTAAACATTGACTTCATATCCTCCATCCATCAGATGGAGACACATGGACCGTCCCATCACACCGGTTCCGATCCAGGCTATTTTCTTAATACTCATGTTCTACCCCTCTCTCTTTTTAAGAATTATAATTTATAAGACTTCTAATGGAATATATACTATTGGAGATACGCAGGGATTTCAATATGATGAAAGAAAAGAGGTTTGACAGATGGAAAACGAAGTGGACGAGAAATTAATAAACCTGGACAGCAGGATCATGTATCTGGAAGATACTATGCAGCAGATGAGCCTGCAGCTTATGAAAAAGGACAGGCTTATTGAAATTCTTCAGACGAAAATTACGACTCTTGAGGAGAAACTCAAAGATCTGGATGAGAGAAAGGTAAACAGAGCCTCTTCGGATGCCGCAGATGAACGGCCTCCCCATTATTGAAGACCGCTTTTCTGCTCAAGTAGATTCAAATCTTGTTTTTCTTAAAGTTTGGAAATATACCAGCCGTACATGGCTTTTACCCGGTTGTAAAAAGAGTTGTTGGCTCTTTCCCGGAAGGCTTTTACATTGATGGTATCCGCTGCTGAGATACCGTAGAACAGCAGTCCCTTTTCTGTGGGGACGATGACCAGATGTATTTGCATATTTTCCGGATTCACAGCTTTCAGAAACCCTTTGTAGAACATGGGAGTCCGGTTGATGATTGTTGCCCGGATCACAGGGGCATCATAATGATAGTCCATGCTGGACTCGTGTCTGCCGAAGCTCTTATCCCTCTGATGAATGAAGATACTTTCCTCGGCGGGAATGGTGTCTACAAGAGGATCATCCAGTCTGGTTTTGGGAGAATCCAGATCGGGTATCATCCAGGACTCGACGAACAGGTCCCGCATTTCACCTCTGGAGGCAGAATAGTAGCGTGTCCCCTCCAGGCTGCTGACGCTCCGCAGAATATTGTACATCTTGAGAAGCATGCCTGCAGGATCTGCTTCAAAAGCATCGGTATCGAAATCGCTGTACAGGAACAGACCTTCGATTCCCATATTCAGACCGCCTTCTGTGGTCAGTGTCTTTATGTCTGATGCTGAGGTGACAGGGGGAAGCAGCTCAGTATCAAAACTGCCGCTGTGAAACCGGGTCAGTTCTCCTTCTGACAGAAGGGCTTCCCGCTCGCTGCTGCTCAGAAAGGATGTCATCTGATCAAAGGAGAGAAGATCACTGTCAGCAGACAGGGAGACTGTGGTGATAAACTGTAAAGTTAAAAGGAGTATTGTCATTCTTTTCATGAACACCAATATAACAAATTATCAGTGGATTTCATCATTTTATGAGTAAGAAAACTGAAAAATCACATAAATTACATTTACCGGAGCCTGATCCTTCGGATTTGACATTTTCTGGCAGATGCTTTAATTTGGTGTTTTAGAACACACTTTTTCATTTTTGGGTCAAATGGCTCACGGGAGACCAGGTCATGAAACTGGATATAGACAGATCAATCAGCATTCCTCCCTATCAGCAGATCGTAAGGCAGCTGCGGGAGAGTATTACAAAAGGTGAACTGACCGAAAACCAGTCCATCCCTTCAGCCCGGGAAATCGTACAGATTACCGGTGTCTCTCTGGCGACGGCCCAGCGTGTTCTCAATGAGCTGAAGAACGAAGGTCTTATTTACAGCCTTCCCGGAAAGGGCAGTTTTATCTCTCCCAGAACCGATGAGGGACTGAAGGCCATTCATATTTTTCTTCCCTCCACAAGACTCTCCTTTTTTATGGAAATTCTGAACGGGATATACCTGGCTTTGGCCGATCACAGCATCGAAGTAAAACTTCACAGCCTCAATACGGACAAACTGGTCTGGGACTGGAAGACTGTTGAAGAGCTGGAAGAGGCGGTCAAATCCCAGGACGGGGTTATTTTTATTGAAGAAGCCTTTGATTCGGTTAGGACCTCCTGTATGAGAGCTGCCAGACAGATTCCATTTGTGACCGTGGAGTGGCAGATGGACGGAGCCTGTGCTGTGGTCAATGATTATGAAGAATCCACTGCCGGGGTTGTCCGCTACCTGGCCGAAGAGAAACACTGCAGCTCTCTTCTGGTTCTGAAAGGGCGGGATTATCAGTATAATGCCAGCCTCAAGCTGAAAGGGATAAAATCGGCGGCCTCGGAGTTCGGCTGGAGAGAAGGGGAGTCCCTCTTTTTTCTGGATACAGACTTTGATGCCATAACAGGTTATGAATCGGTCTCTTCTTTTCTGGAGAGACATTCCGCCCCCTCAGCCATATTCTGTGCCAATGATTATGAGGCCATCGGTGTGGTCGGGGCTCTGACGGAAAAGGGGCTCCTCCCGGGCAGGGATGTACAGCTGATCGGCTACGGGGATATGACCGATAAAACCACCATCTATTTCCCTCTGACCACAGTGAAGCAGAATCTGGAAGACATGGGAAAGGCTGCCGTCCAGGCGGTTCTGGATCTGGCCGCCGGCAAGGATGACAGGACACTCAAAGTCATTGAAACGGAATTGATCCGCCGGAAAACCTGATCTTCTTTTCCATCTCTCCTGACAGGTTCTTAAAATAATCGTTAAACATTTATCGAAGGGTCCGAATTGAATTGACAAACCCCGGTTCTTCTTATATTCTAGTGTTCTAAAACACACTGATCAGTGCCGCAGCACTTGAAGGCTGTTCCGGGTATTCAGGAGCAGTCGGAAATCTGCCGGTATCGGAGAGGGGATTTGAAGATGTCAAAATATATTCTGGCCGTTGATCTGGGGACAACCAGCACAAAAACGGTTCTGTTTGATGAGAAAATGAAAGTCATTGCCTCTGCCAAGGCAGAGTATCCCACCTACTATCCCAGACAGGGCTGGGCGGAACAGGACCCGGAAGACTGGTGGAAGGCCCTGGTCTCCACAACCGCTGTTGTTCTCTCTGAATCGGGGATCAATCCCGCAGATATTGCCGGGCTGGGAGTGGATGCCATGTCCAGCATGGCTCTCCCTATGGATAAGGACGGCAATCCCCTCAGAAAAGGGCTCCTCTGGCTGGACCGCCGGGCCCAGGCCGAGTCTGACTGGATCAGAGAAACCTACGGTGATCTGCAGAAGAAAATTAACTCCAACGATTCAGATCCTTCCAATTTCGCACCCAAGGTACTCTGGATGAAAAACAACGAGCCCGAAGTTTATGAGAAGACGGCGGCTTTCCTTCACTGCAACAGCTACCTGGTGTACAGACTCACCGGTAAAATGACCATGGACCTGTCCGAAGCGGGAATGAGTCAGCTCTGTGATATCAAAACCGGCCAGTGGTCCGATGAGCTTATCACAGCCAGCGGCATCGATAAGGCCAAACTGCCCGAAATCTTCCCCTGTACCGATGTGGTGGGAGGCATCACGGCGGAAGCCGCTGCCGCTACGGGTCTGAAAGAGGGTACCCCCATCATCGCCGGGGCCATGGACAATGTGGCCGCCACTCTGGGGCTGGGACTCCGTCAGGACGGACAGGCTTATATCTCTGCCGGTACCGCCACCAATGCCGGAGCCTGTGTGGCTTCTGTTCCCTCGGACCCCAGTATGCTGAACTATCACCATGCGGTTCCGGGACTCTACCTGGTAAACGGGGGGGTGGACTACGGCGGCGCCGGTCTGCGCTGGTTCAAGGCTCTTATTGAAGAAGAAAGATTTGAAGAGATTGACCGCCTGGCTGAAGAGTCGGGCTACCTGGATGATGTTCTGTTGTACCTCCCCTATATGGTCGGCCAAAGAGCTCCCCTCTGGGACCCCCATTCCCGGGCCGCCGCCTTCGGCATGAATCCCGATACCAGCCGCAAAGCCATGATCCGGATGATTATGGAAGGGATCGCCATGGGGGTACGCAATGTATTCCGCCTGATGGAGGAGAAGGGTTACTCCATTGAAGAGATTGTGATGACCGGTGGCTGCGCCAACAGCCCTGTGTGGACTCAGATCTTCAGCGATGTTCTGATCAAGGACATTATCCTCCCAGGTGAAATGGATGTGGCTCCCCTGGGAACAGCCATTATGACCGCCGTGGGTGTGGGGCTCTTCCCCGATTATGATTCGGCCCTGGCTGTACAGACTGTCAGAGCCGCCCACTCTCCGGACAAGGAAAAATCAGATTACTACAATGCCCTGTCAAAGGCTTTTGTGAATCTGTATAAGGCCGTAGGGCCTATCTATAAAGAACTGGATGATATAAGGGAAAGATTTACGAAATAAGCCGGCCCGGCGGCCGGTTAACCGGGAGATCCCGGAAGGAGATATGATGAAAGCAGCAGTATTGTACGGCGATAACGACATCCGATACGAGGAGTGGGAAAAGCCCGAGGCCGGACCCGGAGAAGTCCTTGTTAAGGTTATGGAATCGGGCCTCTGCGGTTCCGACATTCCCCGAACTATCCACAGCGGGGCGCATTTTTACCCTATCGTTCTGGGGCATGAGTTCTCGGGAGAGGTCGTTGCTGTCGGTGAAGGTGTGACTCAGCGCAGCGTGGGAGACCGCATTGCCTGTGTTCCCCTTATCCCTGATATGAATGACCCCCAGAGCCAGAAGGGAAATTATTCTCTGTCCAAAGGATATAAGTTTATCGGCTCCCGTATTCAGGGGGGCTGGGCCGAATATGTGGTTATGCCCTGGCAGAATGCGGTTGTGCTTCCCGATTCAGTGAGCTACACCGAAGGAGCCTTTTTCGAACCCATCACCGTGGCCCTTCATGCCCTGAACATCATGAACTTTGAAGGGGGCAAGGATGTGGCCATTACCGGCATGGGAACCATCGGCCTTTTGACCCTGCAGTGTATCCGCGCCATGGGTGCCCGGAAAGTCACGGTTTTCGATATCGACAACAGCCGGCTGGAACTGGCGAAAGAGCTGGGCGCCGACCTCTGTCTGAATACTCTGGAAGAGGGCTTTGTGGACAAGGCCATGGCCTACACAGATGGAAACGGATATGAAGTGTGTCTGGAAACAGGAGGAGTCCCCATTACAGAGATCCTCTGTCTGGAACTGGCCGCTCCCAAAGGAACGGTTATGTATGTGGGAACCCCCCATAAGCCCGTGACCATGGAGCCTGCAGAGTTTGAACGGATCAACCGGAAAGAGCTGATCGTCACCGGCAGCTGGATGAACTATTCCGCCCCCTTTCCCGGCTGGGAATGGGAGATGGCCAACTATCTGTTCAGCAAGGACATGGTAAAAACTGAGAAGCTCATCGACCGGAAAATACCCTTAAGCAAGGTGGCAGACGCCATCGCGGACCTTTCGGTTCCCGGAGCTGTGAAAGGAAAAATCCTTTTCGACTGTACTAAATAGGAGATATGTATGAGCGCAACAAGCGAATTCCTTCAGCTCATGAAGGAAAATAAAGCAGGGAAGGGGACAGGACTGTATTCGGTCTGTTCCGCCCATGCGGATGTTATCAAAGCCTGTATGCTGCAGGCAAAGGACGACGGTTCCATCGTTCTGATTGAATCCACCAGCAACCAGGTGGACCAGTTCGGCGGCTATACCGGAATGGTGCCGGCCGAATTTGTTGAGTATGTTAAGGGTCTTGCCTCCGAAACAGGCTTTCCCTTTGAAAAGGTTCTTCTCGGGGGGGACCACCTGGGACCCAATGCCTGGCAGAAGGAGCCTTCAGCCGAGGCCATGGCCAAAGCCCGTGACCTGATTGCCGCCTATGTGAAAGCCGGCTACAAGAAGATCCATCTGGATGCTTCCATGTTCTGCGCCGATGATGAGGGGGACCGCCACCAGCCCCTGGCCGATGAAATTGTCTCTTCCCGTGCGGCTGAACTCTGTGAAGTGGCTGAAAAAAGTTATGCCGAAGCCTTCGGCGGAGCCTCTGACATCATCTATGTGATCGGTACGGAAGTGCCCATTCCCGGCGGCGCCCAGGAGGAAGAGGAGACTGTCACTCCCACTCCCGCCTCCAATGCGGAGAATACCATTGCCGTCACAAAGGCCGCCTTTGATGCCAGAGGTCTGCAGGAGGCCTGGAACCGGGTCATTGGACTGGTTGTCCAGCCCGGTGTGGAGTTCGGTGATGATCAGGTGTTTCATTACGACAGCCAGGCTGCCGCCGATCTGAGCGCCATGATCGAGAAGGATGATCAGTTTGTCTATGAGGCTCACTCCACCGACTATCAGAGCGAGTCCGGTCTGACTCAGCTGGTAAAGGACCACTACTGCATTCTGAAAGTCGGCCCCTGGCTGACCTTCGCCTACAGGGAGGCTCTTTTTGCTCTGGAAGATATGGAGAAGGAGCTTCTGGGTGGAACTGATGTGAAACTCTCAGGCTTGAGGGAGACCCTTGAAAAGACCATGATGGACAATCCCGGGTACTGGCAGAAGTACTACCCCGGTAATGAAGCCCAGCAGTATTTCAAACGGAAATACAGCTTCAGCGACAGAAGCCGTTACTACTGGCCCGATAAGGAATTGAATGCCTCGGTTGAGCTTTTGAAGAAGAACCTCAACGACCACGGTATGTCATTGAGCCTCTTAAGCCAGTGCATGCCCAATCAGTACAATGCCCTGCAGGAAGGACAGATCAAACTGACTGCAGAAGATCTGATTATCAGCCGTATCCGTGATGTGGCCGGCATCTATGCCAGAGCCTGCGGCTTTGGAAAGTGCTGCTGATACTGACTGATATTTAAATAAAAGGCCGGGGCATTGCACCGGCCTTTGTTGTCTATTCGCAGCGGGTGATTCGGTTCCGGCCCTCTTTCTTTGCTTTATAAAGGCAGGCATCAGCCCGTGAGAAGATATCTTCCACCGATTCATTCATTTGCCTGAGGGCCAGTCCTCCGCTGATGGTCTGTTTTTTATCCCCCATATGTTCTGAAAAATCTATCGCTTCAACGGCTGCTCGTATCCTTTCCGCTGTTGCTTCTGCTGATTTTGAATCGTCCAGAATCAGAAAAACGGCAAACTCCTCACCCCCCACTCGGACGGCGATATCTCCTTCTCTTAAATGAGAAACGATGGTGTGAGCCGCTTTTTTCAGTACAACATCACCCACATTGTGGCCAAAAGTGTCATTGACCGATTTAAAGTGGTCCAGATCCATCATCAGCAGGGCAATTCCCTTCAGAAGGCCTCTGTCATGGTGAGAAAAAATACGGGGAAGGGTCTCATTCATATAGGTCCTGTTGTATAAGCCTGTCAAAGTATCTTTGATGGACAGCTCGTAGAAGCTCTGTTTTTCCGCATCTATCTGCTGCTGCATCAGTTCCCGCTCCAGAGCTATACACAGGGGATCGGCAATATTCTGGAGTATGGAGTTCAATTCAGAGTCCATTTCCATAGCCCGGCTCAGTCTGATCAGGGCAAAGGCAAAGACCTTCTGTGTATCACTCTCTTTCAGGGGCAGGATCACCCTGTCCTTATCAAACACAATCTCAGATGATGTACTGCTGCCGGCAAAGGCTTTAAGGATGGTCTCATCCGGTTTGTGATCAACACCTTCAAAACGGTTCTGCTCCTGCAGCAGGCTCCAGCTGTCATCTTCTTTATGAATTATGAATTTCAGACTTTCTGCGGGAATTATCCGTGAGATATGATTCAAAAGCTCCCGGGCAGTGGTATCAAAGTAGCGGTGAAAGACCAGAGTCTGCATAAAGTCGTTCATAAAGCGGTTCAGCATGGACAGCTTTTTTATATCCGTGCTGGTCTGAGTCAGCAGATAGAGGCCGCAGTCCATGTTCTTTAATTGTTCCAATATGAAGGGAATCAGATCCTCTCGTATTATGGAACCATGCTGAGGGAAGATGAATTTCAGCGGCAGTTTCTGGATCTTATCCACTGCAAATGCCAGTATCTCCCGGGAGGGCATATAGTGTTCATGGAACATCTTAATGGACTCCAGGTAGGTTTCGTCTTTGGCAAAAAGAGAAAACCCGTCGGTAAAGCCCCCCATAAGATCACTTGAAAAGAGAGACCCTGTGGTCTTGTCATAGGTACAGAAGGCCCCCGGGAAGTGAAGATAGGGGGTGAAGACAAACTCCAACTCCCTCTCTCCGGCTTTCAAGGTCCAGTCCATGCTTTCCACACAGACCATGGGCATTTTCAGGTTAAGGTGTTTTAAAAGAGCCATGGCACGCCAGTGGCTGATGATCAGGGCATCTTCCCTGCTGTTTAGTTCATCTATAATATCCAGGGCGCCTGTTATATCCGGATCCTGATGATGGACAACAAAATACTTGATATGGGAGAAGGGGATGATCTGTTCCACTTTGGAAAATGTTCTGGAGAAGGTGAGACGGGAGCCGGGATCAAAGAGTATGGATTCGGTTCCGTTTTCAATCAGATAACTGTGGCACTGAAAGGAATCGCCCTCAATGAAATGACCCACCCACCATATGTTGTCTGTCAGTTTGAGAGGTTTGTCTGAATTAATTACATCGTTCATGTATTAAGTGTAAAACATAAACGGCGGATTCCGCATTAAAATTTCATATTCTGTATCAATAGGGTGAGCAGCTTCCCCGTTCCTGCAGTTCCGCTCTCACATAGAGGACCTGATGGGTATCGAGACCGCTGTTCATTCTGTTTTCCAGCATGTTCACCGCCAGTTTGCCCATATCTTTCATATTGATCTGCATGGTTGTTACAGGGGGGACATAGGGTTTGCTGTAATCCAGAACATCTCCCGGGGCAATAATGGAAAAGTCTTCAGGAATTTTATAACCCAACTCGTCCAGGGCAAACCATATCCTAAAGGCAATCTCATCATCCAGACAGAAGAAGGCAGTAGGAGGATCTGCGCCCTCCAGCATTCCCTTAAGTTTTTCTTCAATAGCCTCTTTGGTTGGAGCCTTTTCGCAGTTGAACTTGTATTCTTCCCTGAAGGGGATATTCTGTTCTTCAAGGGCTTTTTTATATCCGTAGTACCGGTCTTCCGAAAGCCGGGGAAGATCTTCTCTGTAGTCATCTACAAAATTGATCCGTCTGTGTCCCAGACTCAGCAGGTGTCTTGTTCCTTCGTAACCCACCAGGAAGTTATCCACACAGATGGAGAAGCAGTTGTCCTTGAAGTTATTGTTCAGGATTACAATAAGGGGGATGCCTTCTTTTTCAAGCCGTTTAAAGAGCTGATCCTTTCCCGCATGAACAGAGAAGACGGCCCGGCAGCCCAGGGAGGTAATTTTCTGGTAAATTAATTCATCCTCTTCATGAATTGATATGGGAATAACTACAGGTTTTAATCCGGAATGGTCCAGATCGGCCTCAATCTGATTCAGCATCTCTGATAAAAAATGCCAGAGAAAAGAAGATTCTCTGTCGGTGATCAGGAGAATTCCCACACAGTTTCCCTTTCCTTTTGACCTCTTTTCTCTTTGCTGATGAACATAGCCCAGAGCTTCTGCCGCATGGAGTACCATGTTTTTGGTTTCTTCGGAAATCCTTCCTCTGCCTGAAAATACCATAGAAGCCGTTGTCTCAGAGACTCCCGCTTTCCGGGCTACGTCCTTGAGGCGGGGGCTGCTTTTTTTGGGGCTTTCATTTTCCATTGGTCTTATCCTGTTCTTCCTGTCTGTTTTTTTAGTATATCAGATAACACTGTTTTAATATATCATCAGGTAAATTTACCAAATAAACAATGATAAATTAAACATTTATAAGTTGACAAATTTAACAACCGTGTTAGTATTCTAAAACACGATAAACAAAAAAGTACAACAATGCTTGTTTATCTACAAAATCTAAAGGTCCTCGGGATCAACCTGAGGATTGCTGTGACCCCGAAGAGGTTTCAGCGCAAAGGAGATTAATGTATGAAGAAATTACTCACAAGTTTACTGCTCCTGGCAGTGCTCGCATCTGGAATGGCTTTTGCTGCCGGTCAGCAGGACGCCTCTGATGAAGACAAGATGGTTATCGGTTATGCCACCAAATCATCCACATCTCCCTTCTGGATCATCCTGAACCAGGGAGCACAGGATGCGGCTGATGAACTGGGTGTTGAACTGATTATGCTTGGTCCCCCCAAGGAAAATGATGTTGTCGGTCAGCTGGCTGTTCTGGAAGACCTGATCAACCAGGAAGTGGATGCCCTTATGGTTGCCGCCTGTGACTCAGTAGGTGTGGCTCCTGCTGTTCAGAAAGCCAAAGATGAAGGTATTTCTGTTATTGCCATCGGTGATGAGATCCTCGGTGCAGAAGTAGATAGCTTTCTGGCTACCAATAACTACAACGCAGCTGTTGTTGCTGCCGAGTGGATGGCAGAAGAGCTGGGCGGAGAAGGTAATGTTGTTCTTCTCAACGGTATGATCGCACAGGGTTCCGGTAAGGGGCGCTACGAAGGTTTCAGAGACACAATTGAAGCCAAATACCCCAATATCGACATCGTTTTCTCCAAGGACTGTGCCTGGGAAGATGAAAAAGCCCTGGCCGCTTTCGAAGATGCCATGGCTGCCAACGATAAAATCGACGGTGTATTTGTAGGATGGGACGGAGCGGCTCTTGCGGCTCATACTGCCCTGACAGAAGCCGGAAGAATCGATGAGACCCTGATCTGCGGTTTTGACTGCTATCCCCAGTCTCTGAAGTTCATGAAAGAGGGAACGTTCGAAGCCAACATCGCCCAGTCTCCCTACAAAATGGGATATGAAGGAATCATGTCTGCCTACAAGGCAGCCATGGGTGAAACACTTCCCAAGGTTGTGGATACCGGTGTTCAGCTTGTCACTCCCGAAAATGTTGATCAGTACATTGCTGATAACGGCGTTACACTTCCCTAAGGGATTTTACAGGTTTTAAGGTAATAAAACTGGTGAAGGGGCTGGCTCATACTGTTTGTATAAATGTTTGAGACAGTCCCTTTCTCTTCAAAAGAGTCGGTACAGATTAGTGAAAAAAGAAAAACAAATTAAAAAGGGTGATGTAATATTCGAAATGGAGAATGTTACAAAAAAATTCCCCGGTGTGACAGCTCTTGATAACATACAGTTCAACCTGAAAGCAGGTGAAGTTCATGTGCTTCTGGGTGAAAACGGAGCGGGAAAATCCACCCTTATCAAGATAATGACAGGCGCCTATACACCCACTGAAGGTGTCATCAGAGTGCAGGGAGAAGAGGTGAAAATCGATGATCCCATTCATGCACAGGAACTGGGAGTAGGGGCTGTTTACCAGGAGTTCAACCTGGTTCCCTTTCTGGATGTAGCCCAGAATGTATTTCTGGGCAAAGAGCCCCGAAAAAACGGAGTCATCGACAGACAGTATACTCTGGATAAAACAAAAGAAGCCCTGGATATGGTCGGGGCCGATATCAAAGCAGATGCCCTGGTGGATACACTGGGTGTGGCTTCCCAGCAGATGGTTGAGATCGCCAAAGCTCTCAACTCCAGGTCAAAAATTCTGATTCTGGATGAACCCTCTGCTGTTCTCACTGAAAAAGAAATTGAGAAACTCTTCAAGGTCATTGAGCGGCTTACCGCCGAAGGCGTTGGAGTGGTTTATATATCCCATAGACTGGAAGAAATAAATGTCATAGCCGACCGGGTAACGGTTCTGCGGGACGGTCAATATATTCAGACCGTTGAAGTGGAAAAGGGCAAGATCGACAAGGATGAACTGGTTCGCCTGATGGTGGGCCGGACTCTGGATGACTTTTTCCCCAAACACGATATTGAACCGGGAGAAGAGATTCTCCGGGTTGAGAACCTCGGTAAAAAGGGTGTTCTGGAGAATATCAGCTTCTCCCTGAAAAAAGGGGAGATTCTGGGAATCGGTGGACTGGTGGGAGCCGGCCGGACTGAACTGGCCAAGGCGATCTTCGGAGCCGAACCTGCTGACAGCGGAAAGATTTTTGTCCACGGCAAAGAGGTTTCCATACAGAGTCCCTCTGCCGGCATTGCCAACCACATCGGTGTGGCTCCGGAGGACAGAAAGAAGGAAGGCCTCGTCCAGATTCTTGAAATTGACAAGAACATCAACCTGGCCAGTATGCAGAAGATAAGCCGGGGACCGGTGGTGAACTTCAATAAAATGGACAAGGTTTCCAATTCCATGGTGGATAAACTGAAGATCAAAACGCCCCATCTGAAGCAGCTGATCATGAACTTAAGCGGTGGAAACCAGCAGAAGGTGGTCCTGGCCAAATGGCTGGCCAGCGATACGGAAATCCTTATTCTGGATGAACCCACCAGAGGAATCGATGTGGGAGCCAAGGTGGAAGTGTACAACCTGATGAACGAGCTGGCCGCTGCCGGCAAGGCCATCATCATGGTCTCTTCCGAACTGCCCGAACTGATCGCCATGAGCGACAGAATCCTTGTTATGCACAGCGGAACAATCAGCGGGGAACTCTCCAAGGACGAGTTCTCCCAGGAACGAGTATTAAAACTAGCTGCCGGAGGTGAAGCTTAAATGGAAATCGCACAGATTAACAAACTGAAGAACAACAGATTCTTCGAAACCTATAAAACTCAGATCAGTACTTTTATCGCCCTGATCGCCATCGGACTGATCCTGTCTCTGATGACAGATAAATTCCTGACCGGAAAAAACCTGCTGTCTGTTATGAGACAGTCATCCATCAACAGTATTCTGGCCGCCGGTATGACCTTTGTCATTATCTCAGGGGGTATAGACCTTTCAGTGGGGGCCATCGTGGCTCTGTCCACCGCCATAATGGGCGACCTGGTGGTCAACTCCGGCCTCAACCCTTTTATGGGAATGGCAGTGGCCCTCCTGCTGGGTGTTATTGCCGGCAGTACTCAGGGACTGATCATCGCCAAGGTGAAGATTCCCCCCTTTATTGTGACCCTGGGCGGTATGACCGTCTGGAGGGGTGTTGCTCTCGAGTATGTGAACGGTTCCAACGTCTACGGTCTTCCCAAACCGCTGATCTGGCTGGGCGGGGGAGATGTCCTGGGCATACCCGCTCCGGTACTCATGGCTCTTCTGGTGTATCTGGGGGCCTGGTTCCTCTTGAAAAAAACCAAGTTCGGTACCTACACCTATGCCATCGGGGGCAACGAAGTGGCCGCCAGACTGTCGGGTATCAATATCGATAAGATCCTGGTACTGATCTACTCTCTGAACGGACTGCTCTGCGGTGTGTCGGGTATTCTTATTGCCGGCCGTATCAATGCCACATCCGCTGTTGTGGGTGTGGGGTATGAGCTGGATGCCATTGCGGCGGTTGCCATCGGTGGAACCTCCATGAGCGGCGGTAAGGGAATCATCTGGGGTACCCTCCTGGGAGCCCTTGTAATGGGTGTTATCCGGAACGGGCTGAACCTGATGCGCGTGTCTCCCTACTATCAGCAGATCATCATCGGTGTGGTGATTGTGGGTGCCGTTTCCATCGACGCCCTCAGACGCAGCCGGAAGTAGGAGTCCTTTGTGAACAGTATTGAACGGTTTTTTGCCACCATCGAGCGGAAGGAAGTTGACCGGCCTGCCTCCTGGCTGGGGCTTCCTGTCCCTTCGGCGACACAGGGGCTCTGCGACTATTTCAAGATCAATCGGATTGAAGATATGACAAGGGCCATAAATGATGATGTGTATGCCATTGAGATGCCCTACCATTCGCCCGATGCGGATGCCATCTACACGGCTTTGAATTTCGCACAGGATTTTGAAGGCAGTGAAGAGGAGAGAACCCTCACAGCCGACGGATTCTTTAAGGACTTTACAGAAGCGGATATCAACAGGATTGACGAGTTCAACTGGCCTGATCCCACAGATTATGTGGATGTGGCGGAAGCAGAGACGCTGGTTGCCGACGCACCGGAAGGAAAACTCCTGCTGGGAGTCTGCTGGTCATCTCACTTTCAGGATGCCTGTGCCGCCTTCGGCATGGAGCATGCCATGATGAAGATGGCTCTGGAACCGGAGATCTACCGGGCTGTTAATGAGAAAATCGTTGAGTTTTACCTCAAGGCCAATGAGATTTTCTTCAAAGCCATGGAAGGGAAGCTTCACGCCATCCTCATCGGCAACGACCTGGGCGGGCAGACGGGACTGCTCCTGTCTCCTGATATGATCCGGGAGTTTGTACTGCCCGGGACAAAAGCTCTGACCGAACAGGCTCACCGCTACGGTTTCAAGGTGATTCACCACTCCTGCGGCGCCATACGGGACATCATCGGAGACCTGATTGAAACAGGGGTGGATGTGATTCATCCCATCCAGGCTCTGGCCACAGGCATGCAGCCTCAGGAGCTGAAGGACAACTTTGGTGACAAGGTGGCTTTCTGCGGGGGTGTGGATGCACAGAATCTACTGGTAAACGGATCACCTGAAGAGGTGAGTGCCAAGATCAGGGAACTGTACAGCATCTTCGGTACCGGACTGGTTCTGTCCCCCAGTCACGAAGCCATTCTGCCGGATGTGCCCCCTGAGAATATTGAGACTATGTTCAAGACGATAAACGAACTGGCCCGGTAGTTTTACTGGAATGTTTATAAATGAGGAACCCGGGCGATGAGCCCGGGTTTTTGTTCAAAATTAACTTAACGAATTACTGAACAGGATTTACAGACGTAAAAGCATATGAATCATCGTTACTGGTTAATGTAAGCATAGTTCCTTCTGCTAAGAGTTCATATTTATAAGTAACAGATTCAAAATCCATACCTGTTAAATCAATCATCCCAGCTTCATTTGTCCAGTATCCATTTTCGATACCCCAATCAATGAATTTTTCTTTTGAATACCATCCTTCATCAGCAGCTGGAAAACTGTCACCCATAATATCAGTGGAAAGATAGATTTCTGTCATCTGAAGATCAATTTCGCCTTCTGCAACCTTTTTGATAGTCCCTTTTGCAGCCGAAACGAATTCTTCTCCATTCCAGAAAGAATCTTCATAGGTTGAATCAGTCATTTCGCTTTTAATTAAATCTAAATCATAATTATATCCATACCAAGTCCCGGCATAAGCTTCATTCATGGAAGGTCCGGAATCCTGATCACAGGACACAAAAGCAAAACACAACGCTGCGGCTACTACAAGCCAGATCAATTTTTTCATAGATTTCTCCTATATATTTAGTAATGTATTTATTTTATAGTTTGTTCATTAAATAAGCAATTAAAAAAAATTAAATAAGCACATTGTTGTAAGTGAAAACCGCACAAAACAGGACATCTGTTGACTGATCAAAAGAGGATCTACTATTATGAGCTGTGGCTAGAAGAACAGTACATCCTTCAGGGTATTTAAAGCTGGGCTGGAAAGGGCTGATACCATTTATTATATTGACAGCGGCTGCCCTGATCTCCCTTCAATTTCTTGAAAAAAAGAATACCCTGTCCTCTGATTTTCCTGAAAATCACAGTCAGCTGGAAGAACTTTCCCGGATGAAAGGGCATTTCAGCAGTAATGATGAGTTTGTCCTGTTGATGCTGGAACCGGATGAGGGCAATCTTGCCGGAGCCCTGGCTGATCTGGACAGGATGAGCCGGGAGCTGCAGAATCTTCCGGAAGTGGACAGAGTACTCAGCCCCCTTGATCTGATCGATCTGTATGATGACGGCTTCTCCTGGGATTTTATACCTCTGGCTGAAGGAGAAATTCAAACAGAAGAGGATGTCCGTCATTTTTTCGCTAAACTGGAAGACATCGGACTGTACAGAAAACTCTTTATCGGTACAGACAGGAATCTGATCCTCTATGTCTTTTCCGAAGACGGAGTTGAGTCTGGCTACTTCGGTTCTCTCATCCTGGAGTGGTCGGAGCGACAGGATGTGAAAATCACTTTATCAGGTGTGCCTGTTCTCCAGTCTTATTATGGAAAAATGATAGCAGGAGATATATATCGTCTCCCTCTGTATGCTTTTATTCTGATTCTCTTTATTGAGTTTCTCTTGTATCGAAGATTGAAAATTTCATTTTTACTGGGGCTTGCCTCCCTTATTCCAACAGTCTGGGCATTAGCTCTTTTTCCACTGTTTAAACTCGAAATGACTCTGGATAACCTTATGGCACCTATTCTGGTTCTGGGACTGGCGTCTTCATACGGCATACATTTAATCAGAGGCCGGAAGGTATTTCAAGATCTTGATCTCAGTGGTGTTCTGAATCGTATCAGCGGCAAGATTACAATCGCCGCTCTGACTA
The DNA here is from genome assembly GCA_028532905.1 of Spirochaetales bacterium. Taxonomy (GTDB): domain Bacteria; phylum Spirochaetota; class Spirochaetia; order DSM-2461; family DSM-2461; genus Oceanispirochaeta. Next base: position 1,301 of record JAQQAM010000172.1, on the reverse strand, counting down.
CACTCCTTGGTTTTTCCTCACTCCTTCTTTCCCCGACTTCTTCGATTGTCTATTTTGGTCTTATTACAATTTTCGGAATAGGCTTCGCTCTCGTTTTTTCTCTCTATGCGCTACCCTATTTAATTTCCTGGACTCCCATGCCTACAGACCATGGTCAGATCATGATGGATCGACTGCATAAACCGAAAGGTGATGGAATCAGTCTTTTGTTTTTGGCTGTGTTTTTCGGATTTCTTGTTTATGGTGTAAATCAACTTTATATGGATTCACGTGTACTTTCCCTTTTACCATCCGGCCATGAGTATCATAAAAGTAATGCAGCATTAGTTGAGGGATTCGGAGGAGTCAATGAACTGGAGCTGATTCTTGATTCGGGAGAAGAGTATGCTGCCGTCAGTTCTGAATACTTCTACAATCTTTCTAATCTGATCGATAAAATTGAAGAATTGGATGGTGTGAAGGCAGCTGTCTCCTATATTGATTTCACTGGATGGATGTACAGCAGAATACTGCCTCTTGATGGATATGAGAATCCGAAAATACCGGATGAGTATTTTATTGGTGAGTCCCTTGAGATCCTTTCGGACAACTCCATAGAAGGCTTTCGTCTGGACTCCCTCATCAGTCCGTCCTACCGGTATGTCAGAGTTTTGATCCGGTATAGCAGTGTACGAGGACGCGGCAGCTGGGAGGATTCCTGGAAACTTTTCTCCGAAATAGAAAAAGCGACACAAGAGTCGGGGTTGGGAACATACTGGATCAGTGGTGCATCAATTATTCAGTATTTACTGATTGAATCACACAAGAATACGATTGTAAGAGGTTTGATTCTATTCTTTCCCTTACTCTTCATCATATGCTTCATTTATACCCGGTCTATCCGCTGGACACTCTGTATTCTCAGTTCTCCGATTCTGGGAGCCTTGGTCTATTTTGGAGCAATGGGTATATTAGGCATTCCTCTGAGTATTCCTCCATTGATTTCTATCACATGCATTCTGGGGGTCAGTGTAGATGATAATGTGTTTTATACCCTTTCCATGATGAAAAAAATGGAGAAGGGTGTTTCTTTTGAAAAAGCTCTTAAAGAATCGTATCATGAGAATGGTGGGGCAATTTTAGATACGTCTTTGGTAATCGTATTTGTGATGATCAGTCTGTTTTTCTCCAATAATCAGGCGATCAGGCAATCTGGACTTCTGATCATTATCAGTCAGTCTATTGTAACAGTGTATACATTGTGGTTTCTGCCCTCATTTTACCCGCATAAACAAAGGATGAAGCAGTGAAGAACAGTTTTT
>JAQQAM010000171.1 GCA_028532905.1 Spirochaetales bacterium | reverse complement strand
AGAATCGGTTCGTATAGCGGGACAGATAGAATGCGGGGGAAACACCAGTCAACTTTTTTGCCTCCTTTATTTTGTATACAATATTTTATGCACGTCTTTTATGGACTGTCAATCTTTTTTTAACACAATTTTGATTTTATCATTTTGTATACAAAAAATGTTGACCTGACGGAACATTCGTTCCATACTAGAGCATTATGCGGACATACAAGGTAGAAACAGAGGACCTTTCAGAAAAGGTCTATAAGAATATCAAAGAGATGATACTCAGAAGGGAACTGGTGCCCGGACAGAAGCTGACCCAGGAGGATATGGCAAAGCTGCTGGGGGTTTCCAGAACTCCTCTGCTGGCTGCCTTCTCCAAGCTGGAAAAAGAGTGGCTTGTGGAAAGCCGGCCCCGCAGGGGCTTTTATATAAGGGAACTGAATAAAGAAGATGAACTGAATCTTTTTGATATCCGTCTCAGGCTGGAACCTCTGGGTGCCCGGCGGGCGGCGGAGAACGGCAGTGAACAGGATAAGAAGCGTCTGGTCAGGATGCTCGATGCCGTTCCTGATTTCAACTGCATGGAAAACAGAAGTGCCTTTAACGACCACGATTACCATTTTCACGGACTCGTTATGGGAATGACGGGCAACAGAATGCTCGAAATGATGCTGACTTCCTATAATATCATCAGTCTCAGTAATCAGGATGAAATCCATATTGACTGTTCAAAAAGCATTGAGGGACACCGGAAGATTGCTCAGGCCATTGCAGAAGGGAAGCCGGATGAGGCGGAAGAAGCCATGCGGCAGCATATTCAGATCGGTCTGGACAGAATAAGGGAACAGAGAAGCTGATGAGCAGAATAGCCAGAGACGCACTGGGAGACCTGGTGTATGATCAGATCGTCCGGATGCTCCTGAACAACGACCTGAAACCGGGAGACAAGGTTCTCAAGAAAGAGCTGGCATCCATTCTGGGAGTGAGCCAGACTCCTATTAATGAAGCGGTAAACCGTCTGATCCGGGAGGGCATCATCGAGCAGAAAGACCGTTCGGGTCTGTTTGTCCGGGTCTTTACCAATGAAGATATGATGGAACTTTTTGCCGTCAGAGCGGGGCTGGAGGGATCGGCTCTCCATTTATGTATGGAAGATGTGCAGAATCCCCGTTTTCAGAAGCTTCTTTCTCTTTTTGATGATTTCACCTATCCCATTCCCGAAGACCGGTACAGGGAATATCAGAAAAAAGACCAGGAATTCCATGGTGAGATTCTGAAAATATCCGGGAACCGGGTCATTCTGGATTTTATCCGCAATTTCGAGTTTATTCTCCGCTGCTATCAGAAGGGGTTGATCCGGAATCCCGATGAAACTCTTATTGAGCATAAGGAGATCATCCACGCCATCAGAAATAACGATCCCGATCTGGCTCAGAAACTGATCATGTCCCACCACTGGAAAACCAGGGAACGCCTGAAAGATATGCCCGCTTCTTAAGGTTTCTTAAGGTATGACCTTTCACCAGTCTTGTAGACAAATAAATAACCCCGCCGGATAATTTACGTATCAACAGGACTTTTTTCGTCCTGGCCGCGGGGGAATATCATGTCACACTCAATCAGTAATGCTGTCCGCAGAAAGGATGCTGTAGCCAAAGCGTCAGGGACTACAGAATATCTTTCTGACCAGTTTCTCCATTCTCCCTATCATGCCAAATGTTTTTACAGCACTGTTTCCCGGGGTAAAATCATCTCCCGGAGCTTGCCCGATCTGCCCGAGGACTATTATATAATCGGTGCGGACCATGTCCCCGGAACGAACAGCCTTCATATGATCATAGATGACTGGCCCGTATTTGCGGATAAAGAAGTCCGGTATCTGGGACAGATTATCTATCTTGTGATAGGTCCGGATAAAGAAAAGGTTCTGGAACTTCATTCCCGGATAAAAATTGAATATCAGGAGCTTGATCCCTGTTATTCTCTGGAAGACTCCGCCTCCCTCCTGGGAGGGGTTCAGCACGGGGAGGACAATGTCTTTACCCGCTACGATATTCATCATGGAAATGTGGAGGACGCCTTTGCGGGTACGGTAAAAATACTGGAGAATGAGTACTACACCGGCTATCAGGAACATGTCTATATGGAGCCCCAGAGCATGTTCGCCTTCTGGGAGAATGACAGTTTTGTTCTCCATGCTTCGGCTCAGTGCCCCTTTTATATCCGCAAATCACTGGTGGGCGCTCTGGGTATGGAGCCGGAAAAGGTCCGGATTATCCAGACCGCCACAGGGGGAGCCTTCGGCGGGAAGGAGCATTTCCCCGATGTCCTGGCAGGCCCTCTGGCGGTGGCTGTGTACCATATCCGGCAGCCGGTAAAACTGGTTCTGGACAGGAAAGAGGATCTGGCCTATACCATTAAAAGACACCCTTCCAGCATCAGCATCCGGACAGCTGTGGACGGAGATGGAACCATTCTGGCCCATGATATTAACCTCAGACTGGACGGAGGAGCCTTTGCCAGCTGCTCAGCTGTTGTTCTGGCCCGGGCCGTTTTCACGGTGAGCAATGTGTATAATGTTCCCAATGTGAGAATATGCGGCAGGGTCTTCTGCACCAACAAGGTTCCTTCTGATGCCTTCAGGGGATTCGGAGCCCCCCAGGCTGTTTTTGCCATGGAGTCTCATATGAATTATCTGGCCTATGAACTGGGTGTGGACCCCCTGGCTTTCCGCCAGCCCTATCTGCTGAAACAGGGGGATGCAACCATTACAGAAGGGAAGGTGCATGAGAAGGTTCTTCTTCCCGAAATGACCGAAAGAGCTCTGGAAATGTCCGGATATAAAGAAAAATACGAACGGTATAAAAACATTCCCGGCAAGGGAATCGGCTTTTCCTATTTCCTTCACGGCTGCGGTTTTACGGGCAATGGCGAACGGGATCTGATCAAGGCCCGGATCTATCTTAAAAAAGATGAACAAGACCATGTCTTTATCTATGCCTCCAACGTCGAGATGGGGCAGGGGCTGAGTACAACCTTCTGCAAGGTTGCCAGTAAGGCCCTGGATATTCCCTTTGATCAGGTCGATTTTGTTGGTCCCGATACGGCGATTGTTCCCGATTCCGGGCCCACAGTCGCCTCCCGCTCTATTTCGGTTGTGGGCTATCTGGTTCAGAAAGCGGCCGAACGTCTGAAAGAGGAGTGGGTTCCCGGTGAACAGCAGATGATCACCCAGGATTACTCCCCGCCGGAAGGCCTGGTGGAGTGGGATCAGGAAGCCCTTAAGGGAGATGCCTATCCGGCCTACAGCTGGGGAGTCAACATTGTGGAGGTTGAGGTGGATCCTCTGACCTGCGAGGTGGATACGAAAGGCATCTGGGGCGTCTACGATGTGGGGGTTCCCATTGACCGGCAGATTGTGGAAGGTCAGATTATCGGAGGAATGGTGCAGGCTCTGGGCTACAGCCATCTGGAAAAACTGGAAAACCGGGATGGACGGTTCAAACAGGCGACTATGGCCGATTATATGATTCCCACCAGTATGGATTTTCCCTCCACAGAGAAGGATATTCTGGATAATCCCTTTGAATACGGTGCATTCGGAGCCAAGGGAGCCGGTGAAATGGTCTTTGACGGAGCGGCTCCGGCCTTCGGCGCAGCCGTATCCCAGGCGGTGGATGCAATTATTGACGAGGTACCGGTACTGCCGGAAACCCTGATGGAGCTGACAGATGAAGGACAATAAAATAGAGTTTACCGTAAACGGCGGGAAAAAAGTGTATGACGGAGACCCTTTAAGACGTCTTCTGGATGTCCTGCGGGAAGACCTGGAACTGCCCGGAGCCAAAGAAGGCTGTGGTGAAGGGGAGTGCGGTGCCTGCAGCGTTCTGCTGGACGGCAAGCTGGTAAACAGCTGCGTTGTGGCCATGGGGACCATCGGAGGAAAAGATGTGCTCACCGTGGAAGGTCTGAAAGAGACCGAACAGGGAAAGTGTATTATTGAAGCTTATGCCGACGCGGGAGCTGTGCAGTGCGGTTTCTGTACTCCCGGTATGGTCATGGCCTCAGAGGCAATCCTCCGGGAGAATCCCGAGCCCGATGAGCAGACGATCCGGAAGGGACTTTCCGGAAATCTGTGCCGCTGCACCGGTTATGATCAGATTGTGGATGCGGTGAAACTGGCCTCAGAAAGGGGGAAGGGATTATGGTGAATTTCTACTGCCCCGAAACTCTCGAAGAAGCTCTGAGTGTCCGCTCTGACCATGGGGCTGTGCCACTAGCCGGGGGAACAGATCTGATGGTCCGGTTTGAAAACTGGAGCAGCCTCCCTGCCGGCATACCGGGACCTGTTATGTCTGTGGGACAGCTGGAGGAGCTGAAGTACATAAGGGAGGAGGACGGACAGCTTTGCATCGGTGCGGCTCTGCCTCTGAATCAGGTTCTGGAGGATCAGAGGATTCCCCGCTCTCTGGCTGCCGCTCTGGATGAGATTGCCGCTCCTTCCCTGAGAAACCTTGCCACCCTGGCCGGGAATATTCAGAATGCCTCACCCGCTGCCGATTCGGTTCCCCCACTTCTGATCATGGATGCACGGGTCAGACTCCTTTCTTCTGCCGGGAGCCGGACAGTGGACATGGGAGATTTTATCACGGGACCGGGGAAAACCGTACTGAAAGAGGATGAGATTATTGAATCAGTTCGTATCCCCATGGATTTTGTGAATAAAGAAGCCGCGGGAATCCTAAGTTACAGAAAAGTGGGGACCCGGAAAGCCAATGCACTGTCCAAGCTTTCGGTCTGTTTCTGGGCTGAGACGGAGAAGGGTGTTTTAAAGGATATACGACTGGCTCTGGGGGCTGTGGCAGCGACGGTTGTCCGGCTGAAAGAAGCGTGCGCTCGGCCAGCGCCATTACGACGTTCAGCTTGTCGGCGGGATGGTCCTTCATGCCGGTGATATCGCCGAAATGAAGACCGGCGAAGGTAAAACACTGGTCGCCACGCTGCCGGTTTATCTAAACGCCCTCACCGGTCGCGGTGTTCACGTGATCACCGTAAACGATTACCTCGCTAAAC
>JAQQAM010000170.1 GCA_028532905.1 Spirochaetales bacterium | reverse complement strand
GGATTCCTCACAGGATGCCTGTCGGAAAACAGATTCCGGATAGGTAGGAATTATATAATCCTTGTATGGATTTCCCTGATTATGCGGCACCACAACCGACTCCCGGAAAATCCGGTCTATGGGTTCTTCTCTATCAATTTTGAATTCCAATACCTTGTGTTTCATAAACTGTCCTCCTGAACCTGAACGCTTCAGGCTCCTCATCCTGCATCATCTAATAGACATAAAATAAGGATGTGGAATTTAAAATATCATTTATATGTGCCATTTTTTGACACATATAATGAGTAAAGTAGAAAAAACGAGTAAGGAGCCGCATATCGCTGTAACAGTTAAAGTCCACCAGGGTGCCGACAGAATCGGAGGGACCTGTATCGAAATAAGCAGCAGCATGACTACTATTCTGCTGGATATCGGACAGCCCCTGCCGGAAATCGGAGAGGAGACCTCAGAGAAAGATTACTCCCTTCCGGATCTGCCCTCCTCTATTGATGCCGTATTCATCAGCCATTACCACAAGGACCACTGGGGACTGATCCACCTTACCGATGACACTGTTCCCTTCTACCTCCCGGGGAAAGCCCGGGAGATCCTTCTGCTGCAGCAGAAACTGATCGGTAGGGATCTATGTGACCGGTTGGAACAGGCCCTGGTCTACAAACCGGATCAGACTATCCAAATCGGGGATATCTCTGTAAAAACACATCTGATGGATCACTCGGCCATGGACGCCTGTGCCTTTGAAATCACAGTAGAAGATCAGCGCATTGTTTACACCGGCGATTTTCGCCGTCATGGCCGCAAAGGAAAGCTCTGGTACGGTTTCATCAACAAGATTCAACAGCCTTTTGATACTCTTTTATGTGAAGGAACAATGCTCAGCCGTCAGGCAGAACATGTTCCAAGGGAGTCTGATCTGGAACAAAGGGCAGTCAGTACCCTCAAAGAAAACAAACTGGCTCTGGCCTGGACCTCATCCGTGAACTATGACCGGATCACAACCTTCTACAGAGCCGCCCGGCGTACCGGACGTATCCTTGCCGTTGATATTTTTACAGCCCATATGATGAGCTTGGCAGCCTCAGGAACCGGTTTGCCCGATCCCATGATTTTTGATGATATCAGGGTCTATTATCCCCCCGGAATCAGCAGGATGATAGAAGAGAATGGAGGAGCGAAGATGCTCTACAAGTTCAGGAGAAAGAAGGTGACATACGCAGAAGTTGATCAGAACCCCAAAAAGTATCTGATTTTAACCCGCCCGTCCTGTTACCGGGGCTGGCTGGACCGCATCACAAAATGGAAAGACAGTGTTCTGTTCTATTCTCAGTGGTCCGGATACCGGGAACTGCCCCGCAACACGGAATTTCTGAAAATCCTCAACCTGAAAGGCTGCCGGGATGTTACACTGCATACGAGCGGTCATGCGGATACCCGGACAATTCAGGAGACGATTGAGAGGCTGAATCCGGGGGAGATTATCCCGGTGCATACTGAGGAGCCGGGGTGGTTTATGAATTAATCAGGTACAATTCTCTCTTCATAGTTTCCATCAATAATATCTTGTATATACATATTATCTACAGTTGATTTTGAAAATAGGAATTTTGCATTAAATTTGTTTCCTTTTCGAGTAATATCACCATGTTCTTTCTCAACATTATTTATAGAAGTTTTGCGTGTTCTTCCCCAACGGGGCTCTTCAAATAGATAGCCTGCCATGACTTGTTTGGGAGTACTTCTTTTACCTTTTGCATTATTGTCAAGAGTAATGAAGTAAAACTCCGGGGCCAGAAGATCATTTGATTCAGGAATATTAAAGGGTAAAGAAATACCGACATAACTTAAACTTTTAAGGATTTCAATAAGCTCTTGTCTTAAATGACTCTCATAATAACCATTTTCAATGAAACTATAGAAATCACTCACATGTTTTCTTATTCCGCTTTTCTCTCCCATTGCACCTGTCCCATATTTCAATTCAATAAGTGCTACTTTATGTGGTTTCTGTTTAGAAAGCGCTATTATATCAAATCGGGCATTAAATTCTGTACTGTTTTTTTCTTTCTGATCCTTAAAGGCTTTAACATATTCAATGTCCAAACAATACCAGTTAGATTCCTGATTCCTGTTATTATTTAAAACCAGAAGAGACTGAGTTATTTTCTCATTTTTCTTTTTCTTTTTACTTAATTCTTTGATTGTGGGGTATTTATTATATATTTCTACAGGATCTACCCTTACTCTTTTATTCTCTTTATTACTATTTGACCCATACAGGTAATATTCATCTATCTCACATACAATCCTTTTCTTATCATTTCCTTTAGGATTTATATATTCAATTTTTGCTATACTGTCGCTATTGTAGTACATGTTTAAATAATCATTTCTTATTCCAATAATGATCTCATCTTCATGTTCCCGATACAGCCTATATAGAATGCTGCATTTAAAAGCTTCTGCAAAATCTTCAGATATACCTCTAATGATTTTTTTACCCATTTTTAATTCCTCACAAAATAATTATGAAATAAGATAATCAATCTATGATTCTGTACTTCCCAGATTCGATTTCTTCATTGCCCTTTTTCAAGTTTAACCGTAGTTCTTTATCCTGCAGGATCTCATCCATTTCCGAATCAGAAAGGAAGCTCTTCTCTGTAAGATAGGCCATGGTTGCATATTCAATATAATTGGAAATGGACCGCTTTTCTCCCAATGCTGCATTCTTTATCAGCTTATAGATATCGTCATCAATTCGAATGGTAATAGTTTTAGCCATCTTTTCTACCCACAGTTATTATTAAATCTTATCCCAATCCGGAAGATCATCCGTATTATTCTTTTCTTTTACCCTGGATAAAAGAGATGCAAAATCACCAGAGATTTCATCTTCGTTCTTTTTACTCCAGTATTTCTCCAGCTGGTTAAAGGTCTGCATTTCCTTGATCTCTTTAGTCAGAGCGTAAAGAGCTAACTGATTTATAGAAATACCCTGCTGTTCAGCCATCAGTTTAATATTATGTTTCAGTTCATTGGGAACACGAAGTGTTAATAATGACGCCTTAGTTTTCATTTTTATTCCTCCAGGAAATAATAAAATCTCTTGGTGTGACTAATTGAAAAGAATCAATCTTCAATTCATTTCGTACAGTAAAGTCTCTAACATTACCAGTTATCAGATAATCCGCATTAGATACAAAAGCCAATTCAACAAAAATATTATCCGCTTCATCTCTTAAATTAGGCCTCATCAAAAATGATGGATCAAAGGGATATGCCGTATAGGCGATAAATGCCAGAAAATCATCAATATCCTTTGAGGTCATACACAAACGGTCAAGATTCGGAGCCCTTTTCAAAACATCTTCGTACTCACAAATCACAGGATAAGATAGAGCCAGGTTTACTCTCCGTTCTCCCAGCAATTCAAGGATTTTATACGAAGCTCCTTTATCTGAATCGAGCCCCTGAAATATCACATTCGTATCAAGCACAACCAGCATAATTATATGATTATACATATACCATCACATGTCAATCATTATACTTTGTTATATAAAGACTTATTTCTTAAACTGAAAATATGTACAACGATATATTTTCTCCTGTTTTAGAGTATCTGGCTCATCAGTTATTTAAAATCTGGTCAAAAAACGTACAAGATTCTTATCCTGACATAAGCTTTGAAATTATTGATGAAAAACAACTTTTTTTAGACTTATCAAAAACCATAGACTCTGCCATAGAATGCATTAAGAAAAGTCACAATTATGAACTATAC
>JAQQAM010000169.1 GCA_028532905.1 Spirochaetales bacterium | reverse complement strand
GGCCCGTTATACATCCTATGCCCTGGGTGAAATAGATTTTATTATGGATACCCACGAAGTGGACCCCAAAGACTATGAGGATTCCAGAAAGGCTACGGAAAACTGGGCAAAAGGCTCTGAATGGCAGGGGCTTGAGATCATTAAAACCACAAAGGGCGGCGAGTCAGATGACACGGGAACCGTTGAGTTCAAGGCCCACTATATGGTGGACCGTGCCCGCTACACTCACCATGAGGTAAGCAAGTTCGGAAAAAAAGAGGGCAAGTGGATTTTCCTGGAAGGTCATGAGATCAACAGACCCCAGAAACGGGAAGAGCCCAAGATCAGCCGGAATGCCCCCTGTCCCTGCGGCAGCGGCAAGAAATACAAGAAATGTTGCGGTTAACGCCAGGCAAGGGATAGTAAGTAGGCCGCAGGCAGCCGGAACCGGCCGGAGCGGCAGCGGAGTACTGAATAGCCCGGGGCCCCGTCAGGGGCCTGCCCCCAAAAACTACTCCAGCTCTTCGGATATCTGCTTTCTGTAGGATGCGATGAACTCTCTGTACTGTTCATTCTCTTCCCTCAGTTTCTTTATTTCAAAAATCATCCAGCGCACATCTTCTGTGGCATCGGTCAGGTCGTAGTCGAACTCGGCTCCGGGATTGTATTTGATCCAGTACAGCTGATGCCCCCGCCTTTTCTTCTGTTCCAGTTTCTTTTCCAGACCGGATAATCTGTCGTCCTTTGCTTCAGGATTAATGTTTTCTTTACTCACTGCTTTTAAAATAACACTTAAAATTATCTTTTTCCAATGCGCCCCGGCAGCCTATCCGGAGCAAGACAATTTGCCCGGTTCCGTGCTATTCTCATCCTCATGATGTATGTGATGGATGATGAGCGTGTTCTGTACGAAGACAATCATCTGATTATTGTGAATAAACTCAGTTCCGAGATAGTCCAGGGTGATAAAACCGGGGACACCACCCTGGCCGAATCGGTTCAGGCCTATATCAAAAAGCGGGACGGGAAAGCGGGTAATGTCTTTATCGGGATTACCCACCGCCTGGACAGACCTACCAGCGGTATCGTGATCTTTGCCAAGACTTCCAAAGGGCTTTCCCGGATGAACAAATTGTTCCGGGAGCAGGGGGTCAGTAAAAGCTACTGGGCTGTTCTGCAGAAGGCGCCGCCCGAAGAGGAAGGCCGCTTTGAAGACTATCTGTGGCGGGATAAGAGGAAGAACCGCTCCTATGTCGGGGAGAAGGGAAAGAAAGATGCCAAACGGGCGGCGTTGTCCTATAAGGTGCTCTGCCGTTCGGAAAATTACACCCTGGCGGAAATTGATCTGGAAACAGGCCGGCATCACCAGATCAGAGCTCAGTTTTCGGCGAGAGGATGCGCCATCAAGGGGGATCTGAAATACGGTGCCAAACGTTCCAATCCGGGAGGGGGCATCCATCTGCATGCCCGGCGGGTCCGTTTTATTCACCCTGTAAAGGGAGAACCTGTAGAGGTGACAGCCCCTGTTCCAAAGGATGATATTCTCTGGCAGGATCTGGAACAGACCGTGGAAAAAGGGGAGTCCCGGAGCATTGAGTAAACCCATATCATCAGAAAGCTCTTTATTCAGTCATCAGGAAACCCGGGAGCTTCTGGACTGGTTTTCCCGCTGCGGTATCGATTATCCCTGGGGAGACAATCCCACCCCCTACAGGGTCTGGATCTCTGAAATCATGCTGCAGCAGACGGTTGTGACGGCGGCGGTCGGACACTTTAACCGGTGGATGGATCTGTTTCCCGATGTGGAGAGCCTGGCCGCCGCCGATGAACAGTCTGTTCTCAAGGCCTGGGAGGGGCTGGGATATTACTCCCGGGCCCGTAATCTCAGAAAAGGGGCGGTTTACCTGATGGAGCAACACGGGGGAAACCTTCCTGATGAGTACAGACAGCTCCTGAAGGTTCCGGGAATCGGGGACTATACGGCCCGGGCTCTTCTGTCTCTGGCATTCGGTAAACCCTGGCCGGTTCTGGATGCCAATGTGAGGCGGATTGCCCAGAGGCTGCTGGCCCGGAGGGAGTGGGAGAAGACAGATGATCTGTCCCTGATGGAGTCACTGGAAACCCGTATTCCTGAAGAGAGCCCGGGTCTGTTCAACTGCGCTCTGATGCAGCTGGGGCAGCAGGTCTGTCGGGTAAGAACCCCCGATTGTGAATCCTGCCCCCTGAAGAGGAGCTGCCGCAGTAGAGAGCGGGAGCTTCAGGGAGAAATACCGGCTCCGAAAAAGCGGAAAATCTCGGAAAAGAGTTCTGTTCTCCTGCTTCTGATCAGTGACGGTCGGATACTGATGACCCGCAGAGAAAAGGGGATCGGACAGGGTCTCTGGTTTCTGCCGGCTTTCCCCGAAGGCCGGGAAGAGGAGCTTTCCGGAGAATTGATGCACCCTGAACACGGGGAGGCCGCCGATTCTATGATCCTCCGGGAGAGGGTTCATCTGTACACCAGCTGGAAGGAGACCCTGAAGCCCAGAATCTTTTTCCTGAAGGACCATACGGACAAGATTCCCGAATGGATGGGGCCGGAGGGGGACAGAAGCAGATGGATTGATCTGGATACAATTGATGAATACCCCACAGCCTCTGTGTACAGGAAAATTCTGGAGGATATTCCCTCGTTGTTTCTCAGCTGACACATCCTGTACTGATCATCCTGGACAGACCCATCCGAAAAGGGACTAAACAATAATATTCTTGATAAAAAAAGAGTATTCTTATACTGTTATTCTTATGAAAAAAAGTATTCACTTTTATCTTATTGTCCTGCTTGCTGTTACGGGATTGTTTGCATCCTGCCGCTCTGTTGAGAAAATGGCTGTGAATAAACTCTCTGATATGCTCTCTTCCGATTCGGGAACCGGTGCTTTTACCCGGGATGACGACCCCAGACTGATTGCCGATGCTCTTCCTTTTACTATGAAAATGTACGAACTCCTTATGGATATGAATCCGGAGGACCCCGCACTGAAACTGGCAGCCGGCAAGGTTTTTATCATGTATGCCAACGGTTTTATTCAGACTCCCGCCTCCATGATGGAGGATGATGATTTTCTGGAACAGGAAATGATGATGGAACGGGCCCGGAAGATGTATCTGAGGGGACGCAACTATGTTCTGGAAAGCCTCTACCTTGAAATCAAGGACGGTGAACAGCTGCTGGAAATGAATCCTGACGGATTTCTGCAGGAAGCAGGCAAGGATCAGGTGGATGCCCTGTACTGGGCTGCCGCGGGATGGCTTGGTGCCTTCTCCTGTAATCCCTTTGATATGGAACTGGGACAGACCGTACATCTGCCGGTGGCCTTTCTTTTCAGAGCCCTTGATCTGGATGAGGAATACGGCAGCGGCAGCATTCACGATCTGATGGTGACCCTCTGGGCGTCTCTGCCGCCCTCCATTATTGAAAATGCCCTGTTGACGGCACCCGAAGCCGCCGGAGATTTCGAACAGAAATACTACGATAAATTCAATGTTTCCAATGAGGAAGAAGACCGGGCGCGGTTCCATTTTGCCCGGGCGGTCGCCCTGTCTGAGGGAATGAATCCTTCCACCTATATTTCCCTGGCAACCAGTTACTCGGTAAAAAATCAGGATTATCCCGAGTTTGAGAAGCTGTTGAGCAGGGCTCTGGCCATTGATCCTTACGAAGATCCGGACAACCAGCTTCTTGTGATTATCTATCAGGAAAAAGCCCGGTGGCTCCTGGATCACCGGGAAGACTTTTTTTTAATTGATTTTTAATGAATGAACAATGTAATGGGATATAATGATAAGATATGAGTATTAAGATGAAAAAGTTTGTTTCCTCTCTCCTCCTCCTTCTGTTTGTAAGCACTATGTCTGTGTCCGCCCTGACCATAAAACTGGGCAGTCTCTTCCCCGAAGGCTCCTCCTGGGATAAAACCCTGAAAAAGATGGCCCGGGAGTGGAAAGAGATCAGCGGCGGCAGGGTCACCCTGAAAATCTATCCTGGCGGGATTGCCGGTAATGAAGGGGATATGGTCCGCAAGATGCGGATCGGGCAGCTGGATGCGGCTGTTCTGACCAGCATGGGGATGACAGAAGTTGTTCCCGAAACCCTGATTTTCAGCCTTCCTTTTCTGGTTCAGACTGAAGATGAACTGGATTTTATGATGGATGAGATGATCCCCGGTTTTAATGAAGAATTCCGGGACAAGGGATTTGAGGTCATGGTCTGGTCCAAATCCGGCTGGGTGAACTTTTTCTCCAATTCAGAGATAAACAATCCGGATGAACTGAGAAAAACCAGAATTGCTGTCTCCCCGGACAGCCCTGAGATGATGGAGGCTTTCAAGGCTCTGAATTTCAAGGTTATTCCCCTGGGTCTGAATGATACTCTTATGGGGCTTCAGAGCGGTATGATCGATTCGTTCTACTCTATTCCCATGGCGGCCGCCGCCTACCAGTGGTTTGCCTTTGCCAAGAATATGAACCCCAAACCCATGGCTCCGGTACTGGGAGGGATTATCCTTTCTGAACGGGCCTGGCGGAAGATTCCCGCCCGGTATCATGAAGACTTCAAGGCGGCCATGGAAAATGTGGCCCACGAGTTCTATGTTGAGACGGAAAAGCTGAATCAGGAAGGCCTCCGGGTTATGAAGGAACATGATCTGAAAGTCCTGACACCTTCAGAAGCGGATAATCAGGCCTGGCATGATATGTTCAAAGACGGTTATCCCATGATCGTGGGACCCGGTAAGGCCATAAGCAATGAAACCTATGTGGATATCCGTGACAAGATAGACGCCTACAGGAAAAGGCAGTGAGTTCAACAAGGAAAATCTTCAGAAAAATTGAGTTCTCCACAGCAGTCCTGGTTTTCCTTGTTCTGGCTTTTATACCTGTCCTTCAGATTCTCTCCCGTCTGATATTCAACAGCGGAATCCGGTCGGCTGAATCCTATATCAGCCATGCCGTTCTCTGGCTGGCCTTTCTGGCGGGGATGATTGCCTCCAAAGAGAATGCCCATCTTTCCCTCACATCGGGGCGGGATGTATTCAAAGGGCGTCTGGAAGTGCTGACCACAGCGGTGAGCAGGATTTTTTCTTCGGGAATCAGTTTCGGACTGGCTGCTGCGTCCCTCTCCTTTCTGCTGATCGGCTTTGACAGGGAGCAGTCTATCGGGGTTTTTCCAATCCGTCTGGTTCTGCTGATTGTGCCTCTGGGATTCCTGGTTATGGCGGTGCGTTTTTTTATCGTTCACCATGAAGAGAAGGGAAAACATGCCGTCTCGGTTCCTGTGATTGTCTGTTCCGTCATCACCGGTCTGTTTCTGAGTATCCCCTCTGTCAGCAATATGCTGTATACCCTTTTACCTGAACCGCCCCTGTTTCTGGATTCCCTGAGTTTTGTCTATTATGAGTTTTTCTACTACGCAGCGGTTCCTCTTATTCTGATTCTGCTGCTGACCACGGTGAACGGAACTCCCATATTCATCCTTCTGGGGGGAGTTGCTTTTTTCCTCTTTTCCAAAGACTGGGGATCACTGGAAATTATTCCCAATGAAGCCTACAACCTGCTCACAGGCTCTTCTGTACCGGCTATTCCCCTGTTCACCCTTACAGGATTCATCCTGTCTGAAAGCAAGGCGGGTGAAAGACTGGTGCGGCTGTTCAAAGCCGTACTGGGAGGACTGCCCGGAGGAATGGCTGTTATGGCCGTTATGGTGTCCGCTTTTTTTACAACCTTCACAGGGGCATCGGGTGTGACCATTCTGGCTCTGGGGGGACTGTTATCCTATATGCTTCATGAGTCGGGGGAGTACAAGGAAGGTTTTATTACCGGCCTCCTGACCTCTTCAGGAAGTATCGGTCTCCTGTTTCCTCCCAGCCTCCCCATCATCATGTATGCGGTGATGGCGCAGATTTCGGTCAAGGATATGTTTCTGGGCGGTCTGATTCCGGGGGCCATACTGGTGCTGGCCCTCTCTGCCATGGGTGTGGCGGCGTCCTTTCACAAAAAGAGAAAAACAAGCTTTACCCCTTCGGATATTCTGCCGGCCTTAAAAGATTCATCCGGGGAGCTGTTCCTCCCGGTTCTGATTCTGGCCGGATACTTCGGCGGATTTTTCACCCTGGTGGAAACCGGAGCTGTCTCTGTTGTGTACTCCCTGTTCCTGGAAGGGGTCATTCACAGAGATATTAAAATGAAAGATCTGTCCCGGATCATGCAGAAAAGCCTTCCCATTATCGGAGGAATTCTGATGATTCTGGCCGTGGCCAAGGGATTCAGTTACTATCTGGTGGACGCGGAAGTTCCTCTGGCCCTGACCTCTTTTGTCCGTGATACTATTCAGTCCAAAATCGTATTTCTGATCCTTTTGAATCTGATACTCCTTCTGACCGGCTGTCTGATGGATATCTACTCGGCTATTCTGGTCGTGGGTCCTCTGGTCATCCCCATGGGAGAACTCTTCGGGATTCATCCGGTTCAGCTGGGGATTATTTTTCTGGCCAACCTGCAGCTGGGTTATCTGACCCCTCCGGTGGGAATGAACCTGTTTCTGGCGTCCTACCGTTTCGAAACACCCCTGGTGGAAATCTACAGAAAAGTTGTTCCTTTTCTGCTGGTACTGGTGGTTATGGTTCTGCTTATAACGTATGTACCCTGGTTCTCCCTTGCTTTTCTGGGTCCCAGGTAACAATAACTTGAATATGAGGGACTGCAATGACAAGACTGACCAAGACTGAACGTAGCTGGGTACTTTATGACTGGGCCAATTCGGCCTATTCCATCACCATCACAACCGCCATCTTTCCCCTGTTTTTCGGACAGATTGCCCGGGAGGGGGGACTTTCGGATACGGCATCCACTGCCGTTCTGGGCTATGGAAACAGCCTGTATGCTCTGGTCATTGCCCTTCTGGCTCCTATTCTGGGAACCATGGCCGATTACAAAGGCATGAGGAAAAAATTCTTCACAACCTTTCTGATTGTGGGAACCGCTGCCACAGCCCTGATGATTCTGATTCAGCCGGGCGCCTGGATTCCCGCCATAGTCCTTTATATTCTCACAGCCCTGGGGTTTGCAGGAGCCAATATCTTCTATGATGCCTGTCTTGTGGATGTCACTGATCCCCAGCGGATGGATAAGGTCTCCACCAGCGGTTTCGGCTGGGGATACATCGGAAGCACCTTTCCCTTTGTGGCCTCCCTGGTCATTATTTTTCTTATGGCTGACGGGGATATGTCGGTTCTCAATATCACAGGGGTGAGAATCGCCTTTATCATTACCGCCCTGTGGTGGTTTGTTTTCAGTATTCCCTTTCTGCGGAATGTCAAACAGCGCTATGGAATTGACCCCTCTCCCCGTCCCATCCGGGATGCCTTTTCCAGGCTCTATCAGACCTTCAAGCATATCCGGTCCTACAAGAAGATTTTCCTCTTCCTGCTGGCCTACTTTTTCTATATCGACGGTGTGGGAACCATTATAAAAATGGCCACTGACTACGGTTCCAAGATGGGGATCAGTTCCACGATCCTTCTCCTGGACCTGATGGGGCTGCAGATTGTCGCCTTTCCCTTTGCCCTGCTTTACGGTGTTCTGGCCAAGAAGACCTCCACCCGGTTTATGCTCTTTGTGGGAATCGGGATTTATACTCTGATTACCATTCTGGGAACTCTGCTCCCCTTTATGGGCCCGGGCATGCTGATTCCCATGTTTATTATCATCTCCTTTCTTGTGGCCACCAGTCAGGGGGGGATTCAAGCCCTTTCCCGTTCCTATTTCGGTGCCATCATTCCTCCTGATCAGGCCGGAGAGTTTTTCGGTTTCTTCGATATCTTCGGTAAATTCGCCGCCATCATGGGCCCATTTATCATGGGATTTGCCACACAGGCTACCGGTTCCTATTCGGTGGGTATCGGTTGTATCGTTATTCTCTTTGCTCTGGGAGCCTTCTTCCTGGTACGCTGCGGAAAGGCTGACAGCGGGACAGCAGAAACATGAAAGAACCTGTCTCTGTAGAAGAACTGGTTGCCCTGGGGGTGGCCTATTCGGAAGAGGGGAAGAGGCTGAAAGCCAAAGAGTGTTTCCGTAAAGCCCTGGAGCTGCTTCCCGAGGATCCTGTCATTTCCTATAACCTGGCTCTGGAGCTGATGCTGGACGAGAGCTGGGGTGAAGCTCTGGTTCTGCTTAATCAGTCTGTCAGCGGTGAACCGGATAATCCCGATTTCTGGCTGGAACGGGGGGTCGCCCTGTTTCGTCTGGACCGATACGATGAGGCAGAGGAATCCTTTGATCTGTCCCTGACCTTCGGGGATGAGAGTTCACGGCTGTGGAACTCACTGGGGGTTCTCCGCTTTGTGTCAGACCGTTTTGAAGATGCGGAGCTCTTTTTCCGGCGGGCTGTAGAACTGGATAAGACCAATCCCGACGCCTGGTTCAACCTGGCAGATACACTGGAAGAACGGGGCAACAAAAAGGGCTCCGATGAAGCCAGAAGAATGTATGAAAAACTGGTTCTCGAGGATGATGAATATGAATAAGTCCTGTTATCCGGGGGGAGCCCTCTTTTGAGACCGGAAGAGCTGATTGCCGAAATCTACAGGCAGAAAACGGAACTCCAGCAGAAGGGGGAACAGCCCCGGGAAGTGATTCTCAATATGGAGTCCTGGCGGCATATCAGAGCCTGGCATCTGGCCCGGGGGGTGATGGAAAAAGCCCCCCATATGGATTACATCACAGAGGATACCATTTTTGAAATGGATGTTCTCATCGATACTGCCGACCTTCCCATCGTCCGCTGATAAGTCAATCTGTAACAGTTACATCCGTTTGAAATCTATATAGTACTCCTCTTATAATGATATGTAGAATCTGCTCTGATTTATTAATAACAGATCTTACGAATATCAGGAGGATTGTTTTGAAACTGTCAATCACAGGACGACTTGTCCTTTTTATAATTACTCTGGTTCTCTGTATCAGCATCGGGGGGCTTATCATCTCCCGGATCGGCCTGGGCAACCTGGTGGAGGATGTGTCTGTGGCCGCGCTCACCATGAAAGTGGAAGGGGATATAGAGTCCTTTGTAAGGGCTGTGGATGCGGAATACGGCAATCTCAGGCTGAGCCGCGGTGTTATTGTGGATTCCAGAAACCAGACCGTCAACAGCAACACTTTTGTGGATGAATTTGCCGGAAAACTGGGCATAACAGCCACTGTCTTTATGAAAGACGGGGATGACTTTATCCGGGTTATCACAAATATCAAAAAGGATGACGGCAGCCGGGCCATAGGAACCTATCTGGGGAAAGAGAGCGCCGCCTACCAGCCTATCATGAATAAAACCCGTTTTCTGGGGAGTGCTTTTATTCTGGGTAAAAATTACCTTACAGCCTATGAACCCCTTATGGACTACGGCGGTGAGCTCATCGGGATTCTCTATGTGGGGATTCCTGTGGATGAAATCTATGCCATGGGAAACAGAATCAAGGCCCGTGTGGTGATAGAACTGATGCTTGTTTTCCTGGTTCTCGCCGTACTGGGAATCGGACTTGGCTTTTTTATGAGCAGACGTATTGCCGTTCCCATAACCCGGGGGGTGGCCCTGACCAAAGAGGTATCCGAAGGGAATCTGGATGTGGAACTCCCCCGGACCTACCTGGGCAGATCAGATGAAATCGGAGATTTGGCCAGAGCCCTGGACACTATGGTTGGCAGTTTACGGAAAATTTTCGGGGATGTCCGCCGGTCATCCGATGAGATGAGCTACAGAAGCGAGCAGTTTGCCGATACCGCCCGTGAAATTGCCGACGGTTCCTCCAGTCAGGCTGCTGCGGCGGAAGAGGTCTCCTCCTCCATGGAAGAGATGAGTTCCAACATTGAACAGAACTCCCATAATGCCAGAGAGACCGAAGGGATCGCCAGACGGGTGAGTGAAGATGCGGAACACAGCGGTGAAGTTGTGGGAGATGCTCTGGAAGCCATGAAGATTATCGCCGAAAAGATTTCCATTATTGAAGAGATTGCCCGGAATACCAATCTTCTGGCATTGAATGCTGCCATCGAGGCTGCCCGGGCCGGTGAGCAGGGCCGTGGATTTGCAGTGGTTGCCTCTGAGGTCAGAAAACTGGCGGAACGGAGTCAGGAAGCCGCTTCCGAGATCAGCGAGCTGTCCCTCTCTACTGTGAACAAGGCCTCTGAAGCCGGAGATATGCTGAAGAAACTGGTTCCGGAAATAAAAAAGACATCAGCTCTGATTCAGGAAATATCGGCTGCCAGCATGGAACAGACCAGCGGAGTGGAGCAGATCAATCAGGCTATTATGCAGCTGGACCGTGTTATCCAGAGCAATGCCGCTTCATCGGATCAGATGGCCGCCTCCGCCAATCAACTGGCAGGGCAGTCCCGCTCCCTGAAGGATTCCATGACCTTCTTCAGGATGAGCGATGTAAAGGCTCTGGAGGAACTCCCCGGAGAATCCTCCTGAAGCGGGACCATACCCTGCAAATGACAAGGCCGTAGCTGCATAACGGGGCATCAGCCGGGGGGCCGGCTGACAGATTTACTTTGAAAGCTCCTGCAGCTGAGAGTAGGGGAAAATCCCCGAGCTGTGACCATCGCTCCAGCTGATGGACAGGGCGTAATTTCCCAGAGCCGTTGCAGATTCCACTCTGATATCCAGGGGGATATCCTCATCGTTGAGAATCTTCTCTCCCGTATATTCATCCACACAGAGGGCACAGCGGCAGCTGCTTCGCAGATGTACCGCATTAACGGTCCAGTCCTCTTTGTCCTTCCATTTGATCAGAACAGTCTCCCCTTCCTGAACCACTTCAGGGGGGTCGATCTTTTCAGCTGTCGCTTTCCCCAGAGCCCGGGCGATATTGTCCACCAGGGATTTGTTTATGTCATTACTGCTGTAGTTTACCATGTTCCGGCCGCGCCCCGGTTCCAGAGGAATCTGAGCCAGGGTTTCCAGTCCGAAGCGTTCTCCGGGAGCCTTGGCTTCGCCGAAAATATAATGCTCCTTGTCACAGCTGTCGCAGATAAAGTGGGACATGTTTTCCACAACACCCAGCATGGGGACCCCCACTTTTTCAAACATAAGGATTCCTCGGGAGACATCCACCAGGGACAGGGCTGCCCGGGTTGTTACGATTACGGCGCCGTCCACCTGGATGGTCTGACTCAGGGTCAGCTGAATATCTCCTGTTCCCGGCGGCATATCGATTACCAGATAATCCAGCTCGCCCCAGTCCACCTGCAGCAGGATCTGCTGCATATAGCCCGATACCATGGGACCCCTCATAATGGCGGGAGCATCCCCCATAAGGAAGCCGAAGGACATCAGTTTCAGGCCCTCTTTCTCCATGGGAATCAGCATATTGTCTCTCTGGTACACTTCAGGATGGCTGATGTTGAAGAGTGTGGGAACAGAGGGACCGAAGAGGTCTGTGTCCAGCAATCCGGTTTTATACCCCCGGTCTCTCAGTTCACAGGCTACAGTGGCGGCCACTGTGGATTTTCCCACGCCCCCTTTGGCTGAGGCAACCGCAATGATCTGTTTTACATTCTTCAGTCCGTTTTCACTCTTCTGGTCTCTGGCATTTCTGGCTGTCATGGTCACATTGACCTTTTCCACACCCTCAATCTCTCCCACAAGTTTTTCCGCGGCTTCCCTGAACTGGTTTTTCAGGGGACAGGCGGGTGTGGTGAGTTCAATGGCAAAGCTGACTTTGCTTCCGCTTATAACAAGTTCTTTGATAAAACCGAGAGTGACTATATCCTTTCCCAGATCGGGATCTATGATCTCTGACAGTGCTTTCAGTACGTCTTCTTTCTGTACCATGTTCCTACTCCAATTGATTCAAGACTCGGGATTCAAGGGGAATCTCTTTAAACAGTGGAATCAGTATATTCTTGATCTGTGTAAGGTTCAACTAAGTAAAATAGTAGGATATGGAAAGAATAGGGTTATTCCAGGGACTCATCCAGATTTTTGATTATGATGTAATCGTTATATTTCATTCCGCTGTGACAGGAGATACATCCCCCGGGGCTTCCTTCTGCAAGAACCTCACCCTCGGGAGACAGCATGGCCCAGAACCAGTCATTGTTCTCCGGGTTATACCCCTCCACCTTGGCCATGACCGTCAGTTTGTCCAGCTCTCGGGAAGATGTGAAATTCTCTTTGACGATTATGGTTCCATAAGGGGCTGTTCCATCGGCCACCGGCAGAGCATCAACAAGAGGCTTGTTGGCGTAGACTCTGTGCCAGGCGCCGTGGGGGGACTGGCCGGGCTGCAGACCTTCGTGACCGGGCCATTGGCTGTAGTCTTCATAGGGAGCCTCCTCTGAGATCCTTTCCCACAGGCGTTCACCGGATATATCCGATGACTGCAGGGCTTCCATGAGAGGTTCGGGTGATTTATTACTGCATCCGCTGAACAGCGAAAGAGTCAGAAACAGGGGCAGAATCAGAGTGCACACAGGTTTCATTATTTATCCTCCAGTTCCGTAAGGGGAATGATCAGACTGAAGGTGCAGCCTTTTGCCGGAGCTGTTTTCACATTGATTTTCCCGTTCAGTTTTTTTACATCCGCTTTTACCGCATCCAGTCCCACACCCCTTCCGGATATTTCTGAAACCCTGTCACTGCTGCTGAAGCCGGGTTTGAACATGGCATTCAGAATCTGGGACGGGAAGTGCCTGCCGGGTTTCAAAAGTCCCGCATCAACGGCTTTTTTCTCCAGTGCTTTAAAATCGAGGCCTCTGCCGTCGTCACTGACCTGAAGCCGCAGGCTGTCTTCCTGACGGATAAAACTCAATCCCAGACGGGCTGTCTCATCCTTTCCGGCCGCAAGGCGTTCAAAGGAGTCTTCTATACCGTGATCAACAGCATTCCGGATCAGATGAAACACCGTGTTCTGCAGCAGGCTGAGTCCGGGAATCCGGCTCCAGTCTGAATGAAAATCCAGCTTTACATTCTTGTCCAGTTCCTCCGAGAGATCCTCCACCATATCATTCAGCTGCATCCTGAACATATCCAGTTCAGGGTTGTCACTGCCCCGGTTGACGGAAAACTGTCTGAACCGGTCTATTGTCTTTCTGATGGACTCCACTTCTGTGTTAAGGCTGCTGAGCAGATCCTCCAGGGAGGGGCTGCCCGGATCAGGAGCGTCTCCCTTTCTGAAGCTGTCAAAGCGGCTTTCCAGGGTATGAGCGGTCTGTTCCAGAGTTGCAAATTTAAGGTACCGGGCAGTTCCTTTCAGGGAATGGGTGTCCCGGAAGGCTTTATTGATAATCTCCTCATTTCCCAGAGAATCGGAGTTCTCCTTGAGAAAGTTCAAAACCTCATGGGCGGAGGCTACAAAATCTTCAAAAACACCGGGACCCAGTTTCAGAATGGCGGCAATTTGTTCCAGTTCGGATTCACGGGTCTGCCGTTCTGCTTCCAGAGCTTCTTTTGTCGCCTGAATCTCTGTGAGGTCCTGAAACAGAACCATCACATTCTCCACGGTTTCATTTTCTTCTATCCGTTGAAACCGGGCGGAGACGACGATTTTCCTTCCCCCCGGAAGAATCATCTCTTTCCGGTTCAGAGGATTGATCTCCATAATCATATTCATGGCGGCTGTTCTGTTGTTAAACAGAATATTGAGGAACTGATCCAGCTCCCTGGCTTCCTCTCCCTCTTCATCGCTACCCAGGACGAAGCGGCGGAAACTGGAGCCGGCAATGTTTTTTGTCTCAAACAGTTCTTCCAGATAGGATGAGTATTCATCTGTAATGGTGAAATCGGGATTCAGCAGAAGAAGACCTTCGTTGATATTGTCCAGATATTTCCGGCTCTCCTTCAAACGGGCCTCTATCCGAGTATTCTCAAGCTCCAGAGCCTTGCTTTTTTTCAGTCCCCGGATCATGCCGTTGATACGGCCGGCCAGTTCTCCCAGCTCGTCTCTCTGTTTCAGATTGATGTCCACATCCAGGTTGCCGTCTCCCACCAGGGAAACCACATTGCCTATGGAGAGAACCGGACGGATGATAACCCTTCTGAGCATTATGATGATGCCCGCAAAAATAAAGAGGCCTACTCCCAGAAAGAAAACCGACAGTATCAGCCCGGCAGAACTGACCTTGTCGTATACATCTCCCAGGCTGATTCTGAAGTGGGAGATCCCTCTGATAAAATGATCCTCTCCGTGACAGGTCCGACACTCGGCGTAGTTCAGGATGGGAAAGAAATATTCCATCTCCCTTGCCTCTTCATTAAGGCTGGAACGGGGTGTCTTAAACCGGAGAACGTCCTGAAAACCGGTACTGCCGTTCATACCTCCCTCAAGGCGGGGAGTCTGTTCGAACATGATCATATCCTGAAAGCTGTTTACAAAGTCCAGAGTCTCATAGTCACTGAAGGCCAGGGTTCCGTCTCTCCGGTAAATCTCATATTCCAGAAATTCCGGCATATTCCTCAGATCATTCATTGTACTGTTGGCCAGAGGAGCTTCTCCGTTGAGCATGATATTTCTGATGGTGAGATTCAGAACCTGTGTATTGAGAGCCAGGGTCTGCTGTGAGGCGGCTATCAGATTTTCCCTCTGATTCCGGATGGCAAAGGATATGGACAGGCTTACGGCGAAGACCATAACCAGCAGAATCAGAGAAATAACTTTTACCTGAATGGACTGCAGTTTCATTTCAGCTTTCCTTGATGGAAACGTTTATGGCAAAGGGACCCAGTTCCGATTCGTAGGGAATGGATATGACCGGAACACCCTGAGGCCAGTTTATTTTATAGTCGTTCCCCGTAATGATGCCGGGAAGGGATATCACAATTTTGTAGTCCTGAAGATCCTTTTTGGCATTACCGGCAATGATATTGATCATTTCTCCCACACCGTCCAGTATCTCGGCACCCAGGGCCACATATTTTTTCCCTTCCAGACGGGAGACCATCTCTATGGCGGTTTCTCTGGAGAAGGTCAGGACAACTGCTCCTGTGGTCTCTCCGGCCAGACCGATGATGGCCGAAACCCCTTTCAGGTTTCTGGGGTCCGCCAGAAGAAAGGGTTTGCCTGCATGGACGTCCAGCTTCATATATTCCTGAAACAGTCTCTGGGACGCATTGATAAATGGGTTGATGAATTTGGCTTTCACCTGACTACTCGCTTTTTATATAGTTGGAAATTTTGTCCCAGAGAACCGTTCCCTGTATGGGTTTGACCACATAATCGGTTACCCCTGCTGTTATGGCCTGTATCACATTGTATTTGGCTGCTTCCGAGGTGACCATGATGATGGGTGTGGTTTTATACCGTTCCGTATTTCTGATCCGCTCCACAAAAGAAAGACCGTCTAGATTGGGCATGTTCCAGTCTACAAGAAAAAGGTTTATTTCGTTTTTGCTGGCCAGCTGCAGAGCCTCTTTCCCGTCGGCGGCCTCAATAAGGGCTTCCTCGGGAATCTTGTTTTCAATGAGAGTGTTTTTGTGAATCCGGCGCATGACACCAGAGTCATCTATAATCAGTATTTTCATACTAATCATTATGGGGCATTTTCTGTGAGGGGGCAAAGATTATTTATGAGCAGTTCACTAAAGCCTGGAGCAAAGACTTGGGCAAAGAAAAAACAGGACTGTCTCCGTGTAAGAGACAGTCCCGTTTTTCTGCACTATTTAAAAGAATCAGCTGACTCAGTCAAGATCTTTACAGGCGCTGTAGATATTATTGAAAAGCTCTTCAATATAGGCGGCAGGAAGGGACGAGTAGGCCACACGGATCAGTGAGCCCAGGGCGATTATCCCTGTGTCATAGTCTGCCAGGAGCTTCTGTCTCACGTCCTCGGCATTTCCTTTCTTCAATTCCACACACATGAAGTATCCGGAGTTATAGGGAATGGCATCAAAGTATTCGCTGTACTCGGGATGGGAGGCAATCGTTTTTTTCACCAGATCGTAGCGGGATTTCATAAGTGCGTATTTGCCCTTTTTATCATCTGCATATCCGGGATTGTCATAGGCTGTGAGAAGCAGGTTCTGGGACAGGATGGAGTCATTGGAGATATTCCCTCTCACCGCACCGGCAACCTTGTCCACAAGGGTCTGCCCGGCTTCGGCAGTCATGCCCTTCCAGCTGAAGGTTATGAATCCCACTCTGAATCCCCACACATAGTCTTCTTTGGTCGCGCCGTCCACTTTCACGGCCAGAACATTCTGGTGAAGATCCGCCAGAGAGGCAAAGATCGATTCGGTGGCCACACCCTCTTCAAAGACAAGGCCGAAGTAGGCATCGTCAATCAGAACGGCAATATTTTTTCCGGCTTCCGCTGCTTCGAGGATTACATCTCTGATGCCCTTCATTTCTGCATCGGTGGGAGTGTAGCCGGTGGGATTGTTGGGGAAGTTGAGAAGAACTACCTTTTTGGTTCCGGGAGCCATCAGCTTCTCTTTCAGACCCTCCAGATTGAAACCGCCCTCTTTGTACATGGGGTAGGTGTCAAAATCGGCAAGGTAGGCGTTTTTAAAAACCAGATTATAGTTCCCCCAGTAGTAATCGGGCAGAATCACAGTGTCCCCTTCGTCCAGGAACATATAGCCGGCCATACTCAGACCGTGGGTCAGAGCGTTGGTGACGACCGGCATGGTCAGCTCTGTATCTCCCAGAGAGGGATTCTTGCTGCGGATGATGGACTGCCATTTCTGCCTCAGGGGCAGTAGTCCGTAACTGGGGGCATAGGGAAAAACCTTTTCAGGAGGCATATTCACCAGTGATTCGATAGCTGCCAGGCGCAGGGGGGAGCCGTCATCTTCTGTTGCCATTCCAATGGACGCATTGATTCTTTTGCCTGAGGCGTCTTTTCCCTGCATCACAAGACCCTTCTTGGGAAAGAAAATAGCTTTTCCTCTTTTACTTAGAAGCGAGTAGACTGCAGGGTTCTGTGCTTCCAGTACCTCATTAAGTGCCGAAGCCTGTGGGTTCATTTTGTTTCTCCTATTACATTGCCCGGAGCCCCTTTGTGACTCTGGTGTTCTTCTATACAGACTATCTTGTCTGTTCCCGGCGGAGCTGCCGGTCTGCTTCCCGGCGGGCTCCATTCACGGGGTATCGGGAATTATCATACTTAAACAGAAGGGTTTAGGGAATCGCCTTGTTCCTTTCCTCCGGGTGAATTATCATAAAAATAAATGGATTATCAGATAAAAGCCCACGGAGCATCCCAGCTCGAGATAAAAATCGGATACCCTCTGGATTCCCGCCGGAAGGAGAACAGGTACAGAATGTCCACTGTGTTCTTTATTCCCTCCCAGCTGGGAGTGTCGGATTCCTCCTTTTCCAGAGATAAAATTCTCTCGGACCTGACGGTTCACACCCGTTTTACAACTCCCCGGATTGCTCTGGATGATCTGGTTGACTCCAGCTGCGAGGCCAGCCCTCTGAACCGGCTTGCCCAGCTCTGGAAACAGGAGCCCCGAAAAGGGGACTGGCGGAAGAGGGTGATTTATGAGCTGAAGACCCTGGTCAATATTGTCCTGTCTGAAACAGGCAGAGGCCTGGATGAAAATCGCCTGCCCATGGAGAAGTCCTTTCCATCGGTTGTGGAGGACATTATCGGCTCCCTTCTGACCCGGCTTCAGGAACTTGAAAGTCTTCCTGTCAAAAAAGGGCGGGTAAAGAAATCCCTGATCTGGACACTGGAAGCTCTGACCTGGCTGTTCAGTGATTACATCCTCACAACCCTGAAGGAATGGCCGGATCAGGAAGAAAACAGGAAACGTCAAAACAGACTGGAAAAATGTTTCTCATACCTTGGGGGTGTAAGAAAAAAGTACGGATGGCGTCTTCCCGTGGATTTGGATTCCCAGGGGGCGGAAGCCTTTGTGTACAGGAGCCATCAGCTGAAAAAATGGTCACAGGAATCTCTGTATCTTTCGGCTGTTCACTCCAGGGCCGCTGAGCGGGTGGGGCAGTTTCTCCTGGGACTGGCGGCTGCTGTGGCCATGGCCTTTGCTCTGGGAGCCACACTTATATCCAGCAGGCTTTTTCCGGAAGGCAGTCTGTACTGGGCCCTGATTGCCATAGCCGCCTATTCAGTCAAGGACAGGATGAAGGAAAATCTCCGCTTCCTCTTTCTCAGGATCTCCCCTTTTCTGGTGGCCGACCGGATGCAGCGGCTCAGGGATCCCCGGAGCGGCAGAAACTGCGGGCGGATCAGAGAGTCTGTGACCTTCTCCGACAGCAGACAGCTTTCTGACCTTGCTCTCCTGTACAGGCGTGCGGGCAAAGACAAGCTCAGTCGGGGGCTGATGAAAGAGGATATCCTGAAATATAAAAGGGACTTCAGAATCCGGTCTGTTCCCC
The DNA here is from genome assembly GCA_028532905.1 of Spirochaetales bacterium. GTDB lineage: Bacteria > Spirochaetota > Spirochaetia > DSM-2461 > DSM-2461 > Oceanispirochaeta. Next base: position 24,500 of record JAQQAM010000169.1, on the reverse strand, counting down.
TGTTCCGGAACCACAGCCGTCTGGAAGGAATTACCGACATTGTCCGGCTGAATCTGGGTGACTGGCTCAGGAAGATGGACAGCAGCACCGAAATTCTCAACTGCCGGGAAGGTGATTCGGTCAAGGAGCTGAGGTGCAGCAGGGTTTATCATGTCAATCTTGTACTGATTCTGGAAAACAGACATACCGGAGAAACCGGCCCTGTTGTCCGCTTCAGAATCATACTGGGGCAGAACGGTATCCACCGGGTAGAGGAGCTTCAACTGTCCGGGCTGGAGGATTCCTGAGCCGCCGCCTTGTGTTCTCCCGCCAGCTGCAGGTACTGCTTGCGGTACACAGAAGGGGCTGAACCGGTATACTGCTTAAACACCCGGCTGAAGTGAAACTCACTGTAGAAGTTCAGATCCTGGGCTATGGTCAGAAGGGGACGGTCCGTACTGGTCAGCATGGCCCCTGCCGCCTCAATCTTCAGTTTCATAAAGTACTTCATAGGCGTCGTCTTCATTTTCTGCTGGAACAGTCTGATAAAATAGGATTTGCTCAGTCCCAGTTTTCCTGAAATGTCTTCCAGGTCCAGATCTCTGGTGATATTGTTCTGCATAATCCGCAGCGCTTTTTCTATATGGCTGTTCCGGCTGTCGGAAAAGTGGAAATCCTCCTCCCCTGATAAAACATACAGAAAAGAAATGAGCTGATGAACCGCCGACTGCCGCAGAGCCCGGCTTCCTGACAGTCCTTTTTCCTTTATTTCTTCAAAGAAAAAACGATAGTTTGTTCCCAGGTCATAGGTTCTGTTGGATTTGAGATCGATGGTGAGGAGTCTCTGAATCTCTCTGTCGGAAGGCTCTGTTTTCAGTAAGACGGCGTAATAGCTTATGGGATTGTTGCCGTCCTGCACAATGATGGAGTGATGGATCTCCGGGTTGGTGAGAAACAGGGTTCCCGGTCCCAGTGAAAAGCGGGTCCTGTCATTGAGAAAACTGCCGCTCCCCTGAATAAAATAGTGGAGTTCAAACTCGTTTTCACCATGGGAATGGTAGCGGCTGTGCCATTGTATTTCATTCTCTTCTTTCATCTGATAGACGAAAACAACATCCAGAATTTGCAGGAAATTCCTCCTATGAGGTCAATTATATGTATGAACTGTCAATTCTGTCCATTCATTTTGATCCAAGGCGGGTAGATACTTGATACACATAACCGGTTTGGAGGATTCAGTTGAAAACTATAATTGGAATAGACAACGGTACCCAGAGTACGAAAGTTGTTTTTTATGACTTTGAGAATAAAAAGATAGTCGCATCCGCATCGGCTCCCCACGATATGATTTCCAGGGAAGACGGCAGCCGCGAGCAGAAAGCATCCTGGTGGATTGATGCCCTCACATCCTGTTTCCAGCAGATTGATCCGGCTGTTAAACAGACAGCACTGGCTGCAGGGGTCTCGGGACAGCAGCACGGTTTTGTTCCAGTGGATGATCGGGGAAATGTTCTGCACGATGTCAAACTCTGGTGTGACACCTCCACTGCCGGTGAATGCCGGGAACTGACAGAGGCCTACGGCAGCGATGAAAAACTCCTTGAGGATACAGGAAATCTCATTCTTCCCGGATATACAGCTTCCAAAATCCTCTGGTTCAAAAAGGATCAGCCTGCAGCCTATGCCAAAATGAAGCATATTCTGCTTCCCCATGATTATCTGAACTTTTACCTCACAGGCAAAGCGGTGATGGAATACGGAGACGCTTCAGGAACAGCCCTTCTGGATGTGCGCAGCAGAACCTGGCACAAAGAGCTTGTTAAGGCTATAGACCCCGACAGGGATCTGATGAGCTGCCTGCCCGATCTGATTGAACCCTGGGAAGCCGCCGGTACTGTTCTCCCCGAAATTGCCGAGAAGTTCGGTATTCCCTCGGGGATTCCTGTTTCATCCGGTGGAGGAGACAATATGATGGGCGCCCTGGGTACAGGAACCACCAGAGACGGTGTGCTGACCATGAGCCTGGGTACAAGCGGAACCCTCTACGGCTACTCTGACAAACCCATTGTGGACCCTGACGGTAATCTGGCTGCCTTCTGCTCCAGTTCAGGCGGATGGCTGCCCCTTTTGTGCACCATGAACTGTACAGTGGCCACCGAGCTGATGAGAGACCTGTTCGAGTTTGGTGTGAAAGAGTTTGACGAGATGGGAGCCAAAGCTCCTGTGGGTGCCGAAGGCATTCTGACTCTTCCCTTCTTCAATGGAGAAAGAACTCCCAACCTTCCCAACGGAAAAGGCTGTATTGTGGGAATGACTGCGGGGAATGTCAAGAAAGAGAATATTTTCCGCTCCGCTCTGGAGTCTGCCATTCTGGGGATGAAGGTCGGGCTGGATTCCTTTGTGAACCTCGGGTTCGAAGCCAGGGAAATCCGCCTCATCGGCGGGGGTGCCAATTCCAGAATCTGGCGGCAGATTACAGCGGATGTCATGAACCTGCCGGTTGTTATTCCTGCCAGTTCAGAAGCGGCGGCCCTGGGCGCTGCGGTTCAGGCTCTGTGGTGCCTTGAAAAAGGGGAAGGAAAAGACCCGGAAATCAATACACTCATTGATGAACATATTGAACTGGATTCCGGGAAAGGGTGTACTCCCGATCCGGAAAATGTCGAAAAATACAAGGCGGTTTATGCAGAGTACAGCAAGTATGTGAATGCTCTGACACCCCTGTTTGAATAATCTCTCTTTTCCCGGGGGAGCGCCGGTCAGGCAGTTTCCGGGATCAGAGTGTCGTTTCCAGGATTCCCGAGGCAGGGAAAGGGGTTTTCCCTGCCTTATATTGATACATTTTTAGTAAGGAGATTCATTATGGGTCAGGTTTTTACAGGAGATAAAGAATATTTCAAAGGCATCGGTAAAATCCCTTTTGAAGGAAAAGGGTCCGATAATCCTCTGGCATTCAAATTTTACGATGAGAACAAAAAGGTTCTTGGCAAGACAATGAAGGAACACCTTCGCTTCGGTATTGCCTACTGGCACAGTTTCTGTGCAGACGGGGGAGATCCCTTCGGCAACTCCACTCTGGTTCACCCCTGGGCACAGGCCGACGGTATGGATAAGGCCAAAGACAAAGCGGATGCGGCATTTGAGTTTATCTCAAAACTGGGTGCCCCCTACTACTGTTTTCACGATGTGGATGCTTCTCCCGAAGGAGCAAGCCTCAGTGAGTACGAGAGCAATCTTCAGGCTGTAACCAAAATGCTGAAAGAGAGACAGGAAGCCACCGGCATCAAACTGCTGTGGAACACGGCCAACCTGTTTTCCAATCCCCGTTTTATGAACGGTGCCTCCACCAACCCTGACTTCAACGTTCTTGCCTACGGAGCCGCTCAGGTGAAAGCCTGTCTGGAATCCAACGTGGAACTCGGCGGTGAAGGATACACCTTCTGGGGCGGTAGAGAAGGTTATATGTCTCTGTTCAACACAGATATGAAGAGAGAAAAAGACCACCTGGCCCAGTTCCTGATTGCGGCCCGGGATTACGGAAGAAAGATCGGTTTCAAGGGTAAGTTCTATATTGAGCCCAAACCCATGGAGCCCTCCAAGCATCAGTATGACTACGATGCCGAAACGGTCATCAACTTCATCAAGGCCAATGGTCTGGAAAATGATTTCGCCACCAATGTTGAAGCCAACCACGCCACCCTGGCGGGACACTCCTGGGCACACGATGTTCAGCTGTCTGCTGAATACGGACTCCTGGGAAGCCTGGATGCCAACCGCGGCGACATGCAGAACGGATGGGACACCGACCAGTTCCCCAACGATGTGTACGAAGCCACAGAGATTATGAGAATCGTTCTGGGAATGGGCGGATTCACCACAGGCGGTCTGAACTTTGACGCCAAGATCAGAAGAAACTCTACGGACATGGAAGATCTGTTTATCGCTCATATCGGCGGAATGGACACCTTCGCCCTGGGTCTGGAAATGGCTGCGAAGATTCAGGAAGACGGCAAGCTGGACAAGATGAAGGCTGAACGGTACAGTTCCTTTGATTCCGGAAAGGGTAAAGACTTCGAAGACGGCAAGCTGAGCCTGGAAGATCTTGTGAAAATCGCCCATGAAAACGGCGAACCTGCCACCGTAAGCGGCAAGCAGGAGCTTTACGAAAACATCGTAAACCAGTATCTTTTTGGTTAAGATCCCTTTTGACTAAAGGGGTCTGCCGGGGCAGCTGATGTGAAGCTGCCTTTAAAAACAGGAATTGCCCATGCGGATTTCAATATCCGGCAGCGGTTCTTCATAGCGTCTTTTTCCGGTTTGCCGGATAAAGACGGTAACCTCCTTTATTCTTTTTGCCTGTTTCCTGTCCGTCAGCAGGGATCAGGCAAACCATGGTTGTACAGACCGGGTACTCTACCTGCTTTGTAACCTGCCATCCAGTCTTGCGACCAGCCTCTGGCTGCATAGGCGAGCAGCAAGCTTGTCTTGCGACCAGCCTCTGGTCGCGTGAGATCGTTCCTCGCTTTGCTGCGGTACGACTCATTGGCGAGCAGTAAGCTTGTCTTGCGACCAGCCCCCGGTCCCGCACAGTGTGCGGGATCATTTTTTTGTTGCGAATATTTGTCGAAAATAAATGCCACGATACTTCAAAGAATTACTATAATAATCATCTTCAGTGGTCTAAAATCACTTCCTGAAGTTTCCGGTCGCCAAGTGCCGGTCTCAACCGGAAAATCACAGCAAGGAGTAATTATGGCTCGAACATTGATGATACAGGGAACCTGTTCGGATGCAGGGAAAAGCCTGCTGGTAGCTGCCCTCTGCCGGATCTATGCCCGGCGGGGGTATAAAGTCAGCCCCTTTAAATCCCAGAACATGTCTCTCAACTCCTTTGTGACTCCCGAAGGACATGAGATCGGCAGAGCCCAGGCTGTTCAGGCTCAGGGCGCTATGAGATCCCCTCATGTTTCCATGAACCCGGTTCTTCTCAAACCTGAGGGGCATACCCGCTCCCAGATCGTCTTTATGGGTAAGCCCTGGAAGACTCTGAAAGCCGGGGACTACTATATGTCCCGGGATGACCTCTGGCATAAACTGACAGAAGTTATGGACCGGCTGAATGAGGAAAATGACATAATTATTGCCGAAGGAGCAGGAAGTCCGGCAGAGATCAATCTGACAGCCTATGAAATCGTCAATATGTCAGTAGCCCGCTATCTTGATGCACCGGTTCTCCTGGCGGGAGATATTGACAGGGGAGGGGTTTTCGCCTCCCTATACGGGACTCTGGAGCTGGTGGGAGAGGACCGGGACAGGATCAGAGGATTCCTTATCAATAAATTCCGGGGAGATGTTAATCTGCTGCAGCCGGGCATTGATATGCTTACCGAACGATGCGGCGGTGTTCCGACATACGGCGTCATACCATGGATTCCTGATATATATCTGGCACAGGAAGATTCCGTATTTCTTCAGGGCCGGAGTTTTTTCGGTGATCCTGACGGGCTGGAGCTGGCTGTGATCCGTCTCCCCCATCTTTCCAATTATGATGACATGGATCCCTTTCTTCATGAAAAGGGAATTACACTTCATTTTGTAAGCCGTCCCGAAGATCTGGCCAGAGCTCGGGCTATTATTATTCCCGGTACAAAAACTTCCATTGATGATCTTGTATGGATGAAGGATAAAGGTCTTTTTCAAGCGATCAGGGAGAAGGCCGCGGCGGGGATTCCTGTAACGGGAATTTGCGGCGGATATCAGATCATGGGGAGTGTCCTGGCTGATCCTGAGGGGATCGAATCCTCCAGGAGGGAGGAAGAGGGCCTGGGACTTCTGCCGGTGCGGACTGTATTCAGAGCAGACAAACAGACGGTTCAGGTTCAGGGCGCCCTCAGCGGCGGTCCGGGCTTTCTGTCGGGTCTTGAGGGGCATTCTGTGGGAGGGTATGAAATCCATATGGGAGACAGTACGCTTCTTGATCCGGATACTCCTGCTCTGTTCAGACGCAGTGACGGGAGCCTGGATGGTGCGGTCAGTAAAGACGGCCTCTGCTGGGGCAGTTATATGCACGGGATTTTCGACAACCTTGAGCTGCGGCGGAGATTTCTCACCTCTCTGGGATGGAAGTCTCCCGGGGACGGTAAAAGAGAGGAAGACCTGAGGGAATCAGAACTGGAAAGGATTGCCGATGCAGTGGAAGAAGCCCTAGATATGGAAGCCCTTGACCGGCTTCTGGGAATATAGGCTTCTCAGGGGGAGCTGTTTTCTGACCGGATCATAACCGTACCGAAGGGCTGCTCCAAAGCTCTTTTAGTTTGAAACAGACCCCGGGATCATAGTATACTTAAGCCAATATTTGTAAAAAACTCATCAGAAAGGATTCTAATAATGAATATTGGTTTTATAGGCTCGGGAAATATGGCTACGGCTATAGTGGGCGGACTCTTAAATACGGGAAAAGTCACTGCGGGTGAGGTCTTTGTTTCAGATGCTTCAAAAGAGGCTCTGGACCGAATGGCCGGCCGCTTCAGCGGGATTCACACAAGCACAGACAACCTGGAGCATCTGGACAAACTGGATTATCTGTTTCTGTCAGTCAAACCCCACATCTACGAACCTGTTATCCGTCAGATCCGGGATAAGGTTGCCCCCGGCACCGTAGTCATTACAATCGCCGCCGGTAAAAGCCGGGAGCAGGTGACGGCCCTGTTCGGAAGGGAGATCAAGCTGGTGCGGACCATGCCCAATACCCCTGCCCTTGTGGGCGAGGGGATGACCGCCGTCTGTCCCTCTGACAATCTGAGTCAGGACGAGGTGGATGCTGTTCTGTCTCTTCTGGGCTCCTATGGTAAAACCGAGGTTCTTGAGGAACGGCTTATTGACGGATATACTGCCATGTGCGGTTCCAGTCCCGCCTATGTGTACATGTTTATTGAAGCCCTGGCCGACGGAGGAGTCCGGGAGGGTCTCCCCCGGGACAAGGCTTATAAAATGGCCGCCCAGGCTGTACTGGGATCTGCCAAAATGGTTCTGGAAACCGGAACCCATCCCGGCCAGCTCAAAGATCAGGTCTGCTCCCCCGGTGGATCAACCATTGAAGCGGTGGGAGTCCTTGAAGAGAAAGGATTCCGATCGGCGGTGATGGAAGCCCTGAGGGTCTGTGCCTGGAAGTCGGGCAAGCTGTCTGAGAGCTGAACAGTCTATGGGCAGAGCCGGTAAACTTTCAGGAATCTTAATCTTCTTTTTTCTCTTGATCCTGCCGGTTCTGCACCTGTGTGCAGATTCTCTTATTTTTGACCACCTGACACAGAAAGACGGTCTGGCTAATAACTCAGTTTCCAGTATTGTGCAGGATCACAGGGGATACCTGTGGTTCGGAACACAGAACGGATTGTGCCGGTACGACGGCAAATCTTTTATGACCTATGAGCATGATCCCTTCGAGGAGAACTCTCTTCCCCACAATCTGATTCAGACCCTCTATCTGGATCCCTATGAGCACTATCTCTGGATAGGGACCTATGAAGGTATTGCCCGTCTGAATCTGGATACCAATGAAATTTTCAGTTTCGGAGGAGCGGGGAGCCGAAATACACCGGGAAGGGATGTCCTTTCCAATGAGGTGGTTATCTCTCTGGTCCGGGACAGTTCGGGGACTCTCTGGGCGGGAACATTGAACGGCCTGAATAAAATCGACCTGGAAAGCGGCCGGATTCAATCCTACTACCATAACGATCTGCAGGAAGGATCTCTTCTTCACAACACGGTCCGCAGTCTTTTTATTGACAGCAGGGAGCGTCTTTGGATAGGCAGCTACGGAGGGCTGGACCTCTACCTTCCCGAGAGTGACAGTTTCGGACATTTCAGAGCCGAAGAGGGAAACCCTGATTCTCTTCAGTCTCCCTATGTCATGGCTGTTACCCAGACCGATGATTTCAATCTCTGGATCGGAACCTGGGACGGCGGCGTTTCTCTTCTGGAACCGGGGACCGGCAGAATCCTGGAGCATATCGAACTGGAGGCCAATGTCTATCTTCTGAACTCGGACCCCTCTGGAGAGCTGTGGATCGGAACCTGGGGGGACGGCTTATATAACTGGTCTCCCTCCCGCAGCAGAATGACCCATTATCCTGCAGAACCCGATGACCCCTATAAACTGAACCACGGTATCGTGTATTCCTTTCATAAAGACAGCGGCGGAGTCTACTGGATCGGAACCAATGGTAAGGGTGTCAATAAACTCAATCCTCTGAAAAAAGATTTCCGCTTTATCCATTATGAGGAGGAATCCTTCTCTCTCCCCGATGATAAAATCAATCATCTCATGATGGACAGCCGGGGGCGTTACTGGGTTTCCACCTACAGCCACGGTTTATGGCGCTTCGAAGGAAATCCCGAGGACTGGACCGTTACAAACTGGCTGCCTGATCCTGATAATCCCTGGACCCTGTCCCACAGGAATGCCAGCTATGTGATGGAGGACTCCAAAGGGAGAATCTGGGTGGGAACCCTGGGCGGCATTGACCGGTTTATTCCGGAAACCAGTGACTTTGACCACCTGTCTCTGAAAGAGATCAGCACCACAGAACAGGAGCCTATTGTCTATTCCATTGTAGAAGACCGGGACGGAACGTTCTGGTTCGGTACCTATGATATGGGTGTGATTCACTGGTCCGAGGAGAAGGGGATACTGAATATCTACGGTTATCAGCCCGGAAATGTGGAACTGAGCAATAACCTGGTATTCTGCCAGTATCTGGACAGCCGCGGCAATCTGTGGGTCGGGACCAATCAGGGACTGAACCTCTATGACAGAGACAAAGATGAGTTCAGATTTTTCTATCACGACAGACAGGACCGCAGCAGCCTCAGTAATAATGTGGTCTTTGATATCTTTGAAGACAGCAACCGGCGGATCTGGGTCGGCACCAGCGGCGGAGGGATAAATCTTCTTGATGAGAAGCTGGAGCGTTTTACCCATATTACCCGGAAAGACGGACTGTTTTCCAATCAGATACAGGCCATTCAGGAGGATTCCTCCAAACGTCTGTGGATATCCACAATCAGCGGGATCAATATTCTGAATCTGGAAGACGGCAGTATTCTCAGTATTGATGAGAGTGACGGCATCGTCGCCGAGCAGATGTTCAAGTGCTCCGCCATTGATGATGAGGGACTGATCTATTTCGGCAGTTCCGAGGGGATTCTGCGCTTTGATTCCGCGATCCTCTATGATAACCCCCACCCCCCGGCTCTGTGGCTGAACAAGATGGAGGTGATGGGAGAACCCGTCGATTTCAGAGAGGCCGTTCTGAACGGAGAGATCATTCAGCTGAACTGGGAAGACAATTTCATCAGCTTTGAATTTGCTGCTCTGGATTTTACTTCTCCTGCCCACAATCAGTTCCGTTACAGAATGGAAGGGGAGGACAGGGAGTGGATCAACAACGGAACCCGTAATTTTGCGGTTTATCAGAACCTCTCTCCCGGTAACTATATCTTCCGGGTTCAGGGATCGAATAATGACGGCGTGTGGAATGAGAACAGTCTGTCTGTTCCCATCAGGATCAAGGCTCCCCCCTGGAAACAGAGATGGTTCATCGCCGTATATATTCTTGTGGGCTTGCTGGTCATTATTCAGACCTCCAATATCAGGGCCAATGTTCTGTTGAAAAATAAGCTGAATGTGGCGGAGAACAGCAGGGATAATCTCCAGGTCCTCAATGACAAACTGGAACAGCTGGCCTGGCGGGACGGGCTGACGGGTCTGTCCAACAGACGGTATTTTGATCTGTCCCTCAATAATCTGTGGCACCTGGCGGTGCGGGAACAGAAATACATCACCCTTCTTATGATTGATGTGGATCACTTTAAGGCGTACAATGATTTTTACGGGCATCAGAGCGGTGATGTTGCCCTTCAGAAGGCCGCCGGTCTTATTAAGGGTGTTATGAGGCGGGATACTGACGCTGTCTGCCGATACGGAGGGGAAGAGTTCACAGTACTGCTCTTTGATACGGATACTGCAGAGGGTGTCAGACTCTGTGAATCACTGCTTCAGGATGTGCATAATGCCAATATTCCCCATGAGGGGTCACCTGTAGCATCCTGCCTGACTCTCTCTGTTGGAATCGCCGGTTTTATTCCCGGCTTTGAGCAGCTTCCGGAGATTCTGGTACAGAATGCTGATGATGCTCTGTATGAAGCAAAGAACCTGGGCCGGGACCGTTATGTTGTCTTTAGAGCCGACAGGAAAGAAGGATAGTACTTTTGATAAAAGATAATGTTGAACTTATATGCAATATCGGCGAACTTTCAGATCTCTTCCGCGAAAAAAGCGATGTAAGAGGTTTTCTGCAGAAGGTCGTAAAGACTGTCTCAGGACATATGAAGGCCGATGTCTGTTCCATTTATCTTTATGATGAATATCTTGACCGGCTGATTCTGGAAGCCACCGAAGGTTTGAACCCGGAGCTGATCGGCAAACTGATTCTGACTCCCGGAGAGGGGCTTGTGGGAACGTCCATGAAGGAACTCCGTTCCATTCTGGAAAAAAACGGCCAGGAGCATCCCCAGTTCAAAGCCATACCCGGCAGCGGTGAAGAGAAATATCAGGCCTTTCTTGCCGTCCCCATTCTCAGGGGACTGACCAGGATCGGTGTTCTGGTTCTCCAGCACCAGCAGCCCGGATTTTTCAATAAAAACGATATGATGGCCTTCAAGGCTATTGCCTCCCAGCTGGCGGCCACTCTTGAAAATGCCAAGCTCCTGATGGGGGTCAGCAAGAAGCCGGAAGCTCCCCGGAAGGTGGAAAGCGTCTCTCTGATCAAAGGTCAGGCCGTTGTGGGAGGAATCGGTATAGGGAATGCCTATGTGGTGGAAAGCGGTAAGAAAGATGGTTTCTACAGCGGCCTTCCCCAAAGCTGCATAGACGCCTCGGAAGAAGACTTTGCCCAGGCTCTCTCCCAGACGGAAGAGCAGCTTCAGCTCCTGCAGGCAGAGATGGAAGAGAAATTGTCGGACGTGGGGTCTCTTATTTTCAGCACCCACCTGCTGATGCTCCGGGATTCCAGTTTTGTGGGAAAAATGGAGGAGGATATCCGTTCGGGAGTTTCACCCTGTGATGCCATTATTACCCGGGTAGAGTATTTTCTGAAGATATTCTCGGAGAGCGATAATCCCAGACTGCAGGAGAAGGTCCAGGATATCAGAGATTTGGGACACCGTCTTTTGAGAAATCTGGCCGGTGAGTCCCAGGACTCAGGGGACTATTCGGGACAGATTCTGGTGGCCCGGGAACTTCTGCCCTCGGAGCTGGTAAAAATTACGGCACAGCATGTTGAGGGACTGGTCCTGTACAGTCAGGGGGCTTCCGCCCATATCACCATTTTAGCCAAATCACTGGGTGTGCCGCTGGTCTATACCGACGACAAGCGCCTTTTCTCCCTGTATACCGGAACGCTCCTGATTCTGGACGGACTGCAGGGCAACCTGCTGATCAATCCCAACGAAGAGAGCCTGCAGCAGTTCAGTAAGCTCAAAGAGGACAGAGCTCTGGCCCGGGAGAGTGAAGACCAGGTCTGCAGCGAAACCTATACTCTGGACAGGGAACGAATCCACCTGAGGGCTACAGTGAACCTGATCAGTGATATCAAAACCGCTGTCAGAATGAAAGCCGAGGGCATCGGGCTCTACCGTTCGGAATTTCCTTTTCTCATCAGAAACAGTTTTCCCAGTGAGGAAGAGCAGTATCTTGTGTACAAAAAGATTTTTGACGGCATGGATCATCCTGTGATCACCTTAAGAGCCCTGGATATCGGGGGAGATAAAATTCTTTCCTATGTTCCCGGTTCGGAAGAGGAGAATCCCTTTCTGGGCCTCAGGGCCATCCGTTTTCTTCTGGAGAACAAGAAGGTTTTTGTGGGACAGCTTAAAGCCATGATCCGGGCGGGGCAGGGCCGGGATTTCCGGATTATGTTTCCTCTTATCTCCTCTCTGGATGACTTCAGACAGGCCAGACGGATGGTCGAAAAGAGTATCGAGTTCTTAAAAAGGGATGGGTTTGACTGCGATACGGTTCCGGATCTGGGGGTTATGATAGAGCTGCCTTCAGCAGTTATGATGGCCGAGGACCTGGCCCGGGAAGCCGATTTTATATCGGTAGGCTCCAATGATCTGGTTCAGTACCTTCTGGGTGTGGACAGAACCAATGAGAAGGTCTCCGGCCTCTATGATCCCCGGCATCCGGCGGTACTGCGGACTCTGGCCCGCATAGCCAGTGCGGCAGAACAGGAGAACTGTGCTCTCAGTATTTGCGGGAATATGACCTTCAACAGGGAAATGATTTACTTCCTTGTGGGGCTGGGGGTAAGGAATTTCTCTATGCCTCCGGTTCAGATCCCGGAAATGCAGAAATTTCTGAACAGTGTAAATGTTAAGGCTGCAGAAAAAGACAGCAGGTGTCTTCTTGAGATGAATTCTCTTGAAGACATCCACAGTTATCTTGAAGCAGCTGTTTCAAAGCAGACGGAAAAGTAGCTATTAAAAACTCTTAATGACAGGAACCGGGGAGAGATCCTCATCCCTGGCTTATGTACTGATCCATAATGCTCTGTACTGTTTTATTCTGGAGCTGATCTCTTATTCCCTGCTCTGTCTCATACCAGAAATTGGCAAGACCGCAGTCAACGGAACGGTCACAGTTGCCCTCTCCTGCTGTACAGGGTGCCAGAACAACTCCTTCCTCCACAGCTTCCAGAACATCAAGAACAGTAATCTGATCCAGTTCTTTCGCTAGTTTGAATCCCCCGGAGGCTCCCCGGACGGATTCGGTTATCCCCGCCTTTTTCAGTTTGGTGAAGATCTGTTCCAGGAAAATCGGCGACAGCTCTTCACTGTTGGAAATTGATTTTATGGAAATGGGTTTATTTTCATTTGAAGCGGCCATATTCACAATTGCTCTGATGGCATAGCGGCCTTTTGTTGTTATACGCATGTTCACATATTACTTACAATTGAGAACCCGGGCAAGGCGGAACCTGACGGAGTGATCATACTTTTCAATATTTTTTTGCTGATTATTACCAAAATTAGCCGGACTTTTATATAAGAGTCCTCAAATCGGGAGCTATGATGAATCCATCGACAATAAACCCGGAGGTTACAGTTATATATGAACGGAAAAGATTTAGTTTTTAAAGCATTCAGGGGAGAAACTGTTGAGCGGGCCCCCTGGGTTCCTTACACAGGTGTACAGATTGCAAACCTGAAAGGCTACAATGCGGAAGAGATCCTGAAAGACGGAGACAAGCTCTTTGACTGCCTTGTAGAATCCAATAAGCAGTATTCCCCCGACGGCCAGCCCGTTGTATTTGATCTGCAGATTGAAGCGGAAATTCTGGGATGTGATCTGCTCTGGGCAGAAGATTCTCCTCCCACAGTCAAAAGCCACCCCCTGGCAGACACTAAAGAGATCCCCTCAAAGATTCCTGCCAAAACAGAAGGACGTCTTTCCATGATTCTGGATGTTATGAACAGAATCAAAGCCGAAGTAGGCGACTCTACCGCCCTGTACGGTCTTGTCTGCGGACCCTTTACTCTGGCGTCCCACCTGAGAAGTACAAATATCTTTATGGATATGTACGATGACGAAGAGTATGTTAAAAATCTGATTGCCTATGCCACTGATATCGCCATTGGCGTTGCCGATTATTACATTGAAGCGGGTATGGATATCATCGGTTCTGTAGACCCCCTGATTTCCCAGATCTCTCCCGATATGTTTGACCAGTTTATGGCTGCCGATTACAAGAGATTCTTTGATCATGTCCGTTCAAAAGGCGTGTTCAGCTCCTTCTTTGTCTGCGGTGATGCCACAAAGAACCTGGAAGTGATGGCCAAATCCGGACCCGACTGTCTCTCCATCGATGAAAACATCGATATTGTAGAAGCCAAGAAAGTGACCGATGCCCACAATATAATGATTTCCGGAAACCTGCAGCTCACAGTGACCATGCTCCTGGGTAACCAGAAAGACTGTCAGAAAGCAGCCATCGAACTGATGGACAAGGTTGGAACAGAACGTTTCATCCTGGCTCCCGGATGCGACCTGCCCTTCGGCGTTCCCATTGAGAATATTGTAGGTGTGGGACAGGCTGTTCAGAATATCGATGCCACCAGAACCTTCCTGGAAAGCTATGTGAAGGAAGAAGTGGAAATTGATGTGGAAATGCCTGACTACGACAATCTGGATCATGTTCTGATTGAAGTTCTGACAATCGACTCCGCCACATGTGCCGCCTGCGGTTACATGAAGGCTGCTGCCGACGATATGGTTGAAATCTTCGGTGACAAGGTCAAAGTTGTAGAGCGGAAGATCCTTGAGCCCGAGAATATCGCCAGACTGGGCAAGCTGGGAGTGGCCAACCTTCCCTCTCTTGCTGTAAATGGTAAAGTGACTCATGTGTCTCTGATTCCTTCCAGAGCAGAACTTGAAGAAACAGTTAAAACTGTACTTTAATAGTATTCTATACTGATATTGAAAACGCCCCGGGCTGAGGTCAAATCAGCTGCGGGGCTTTTTTTTCTGTATTGTAAAATTAAAACAGACAGTTTCAGGGAAGTGGGGAGATGAATAAAAAAATAGACATAATAGTTCTGGCCGGGTTTCTGGGAGCCGGAAAGACCACCGTTCTCAATGAACTGGTCCGCACCTTTCACGACAGAAAACTGGGGATGCTGGTCAATGATTTCGGAGAGGTTCCTGTGGACGGTTCTCTGCTGAAAAACGAGAATCCCGAACTCCTGGAGGAAGGACACAAGATATACGAAATCGGAAACGGTTCTATCTTCTGCTCCTGTCTCAAGGCTCCCTTTCTTTACGGCCTGAAATATTTTGAGAAGGAACAGCCCGATCTTCTGTTTATAGAGGCTTCCGGACTTTCTGATCCTTCCAGTATGTCCAAAATCCTGTCAGATCATAATCTGGATGATTCTTTTGAGATTAAGCAGATTGTAACCCTCATCGATCCGGTACGCTACAAGGCTCTGATTCATGTTCTGGATGTGATTGACCGGCAGATACAGGCGGCCGATCATATTCTGGTGAACAAGACAGATCTGATTCCCTTAAGAGAAGTGGATGAACTACTCTCCGATCTGGCTGGCAGATCCAGTGCCCCCTGTCAGACCGGTTCATTCGGACAGTTCGATTACAGCTTCATCCTGTCCTCCCAAACGGCAGAGCGCTATGCCCCTATGGAGAGCTGCAATACTCCCGAGACACGGCCGGGCAGTCTGTTCCTCCAGGGGAACTTCACAGACAAACAGAGCCTGAAAGATTTCCTCAGCCGTGTGGAAGGAGCCCATTACAGGCTCAAGGGCTTTGTGGATATTGAGGGGTCTGTTTTTTATGTTTCCGACAACAGCCGGGGATATTCCATCACCCCTGCCCAAAAGCCGGGAATACGACGGGGGCTGACGGTCCTCTGCCCCAAGGAAAATGAGGAAAAAATACTGCAACTGTGGAAAGAACTGGAAGGAGCAGCCCTGTGACAAAACTGATTCTGCTGGGAGGATTTCTCGGCTCGGGTAAAACGACATTTATGGTGAAGGCCGCCTCTTTGCTGGAGCAGCAGGGAATGAAGGTTTCGGTAATCAGCAACGATCAGGGAGACACCCTGGTGGATACCATGTATTCCCGCTGGGAGGGCCTGGATTCCCATGAGGTGTCCGGAGGCTGTTTCTGCTGCCGCTTTCCCGATTTTCTGGACACCCTGAAGGCTGTCATTGCAGAAACCGGTCCGGATGTGATTATTGCCGAAGCCGTGGGCAGCTGTACGGACCTTGCGGCTACGGTTATCAATCCTCTGGTCAGCTTTCACCAGGATACTGTCGAAGTCAAAGCCTATCTCAGCCTTGTGGACGGCCTGCGGATGCAGAAGGAATATCTGGAAATGGATCTCATTAATCCTTCTCTCCCCGGTGAGGTTCTGATTTCCCATCAGATCAGGGAGTCGGAAGTCCTTGTTCTTTCAAAGAGCGATCTTCTGGATGAGGCACAGTGCGGGAAATCACTGGATTATCTGAAACAACTGAATTCCAGAGCCATAAACTTTGTATGCTCCTCCAGAACAGGTGAAGGTCTGGAGGCCCTGCTGGAAGCCAGTCTGAAGGGATTCCCCCTGGATTTTACAGACAGGGTTCCCATTGATTATCAGGTTTATGCCGAAGCCGAAGCCGCCTATGGCTGGTACAACGGCTCCTGGACCATAGAAAGCACCGGTACCGTAGATCCCATGGATGTCTCTTTTCCACTGATGGAATCTTTCCGGAATCCCGAACTGGGAGAAGTGGCTCATGCTAAAGTGCTGCTGGTTACCCCTCTGGGGGGGATGAAGGTCAGTTTTGTTATGGGACATATTCAGGCGGATGACATCAATGTGCCCGAAGGGGAGGTGAAGGAGATCAGGATTGTTCTGAATATCCGTTCGGCCTGTTCACCCCAGGTCATCGAAAAGCATGTGGAATCTGTACAGGCCGCCCAGAAGGAAGAGGGATTTACTATCCGGGATTATACCTGGAACTCCCTGGTTCCCTCTCCTCCTGAACCCTACTATTCCTGAGAGTTCGGCCTCACAAGGCTGGTTATATTAAAAGACGTAGCGGACACCCAGTGAGGTGGACCAGGTCAGTTCAGGCCCCTGTAGGAAGTACAGCCCGGGGCCGCCCTCCAGGTAGAGGTTTAAAGGAATCTCTTCAAAGGTATATTCCCAGCGGATAAAACCCATAAGGGACATATTGAAATCTTTCCCGAAGTGGAAGTTCACTTGAGGCCCCAGGGAGAGGGGGAAGGATTGCTCTTTTATTTTGATATCCGCCACGGTGAACATCAGGTTGCCCCCCAGGGTGAATCCGTTATAGAAGCTGCCAGCCAGAAGGTTGGCTTCCAGATAATTGGCCAGCCGGTATCCGAACACCAGCCCCGAAGGATATCCTATGGCCACACCAATCTTGGCTCTTCCTTCCAGGTTTTCCGTGCTGACATTGATCTCTCTGATCTCTTTGTCTTCCACTTTTTTCTCTTCTGCAAAAGCAGGAATTATCAGGCTGATTAGAAGCAGGCTCAATAATACTCTTTTCATCTGTTCACTCCAGGCCCGGACGGGCGGTCATTTTTATGCTTCCATTATAACCGGATTCTCAGTGCTTGAAAATCGGCCTTTTTACATGTTCTATGGGCAGAAACAGGGAGGCTGTGCTAAACTGTCTCCCATGATGGATATAGAAGATTCCCATGTAAAGCATGATGCGTCCAGGATCAGCAAGGTTGTGAGCCGGCTGAATTCCCGGGAGGATCTCGAACTGATGGTTCAGACATTCAAGATCTATGGTGATCCATCCCGCCTCAGAATTATCAATGCTCTTATTGAAGATGAACTGTGCGTCCATGAGATAGCCGAACTGATGGAGATGAGCCAGCCTGCTGTTTCCCACCAGCTCAGACAGCTGAAACAGGCCCGGGTTGTGAACTCAAGACGGGACGGCAAGCATATATTCTATTCCCTGAAGGATGAACATGTTATTCAGATGTTTAAAACCTGCCGGGAGCATATTCAGGAGTCCAAAAAATGATTACCAGAAAATACGGCCGTTCAGGCAGTGAAACCGCAGCCCTGGGATTCGGAGGAATGAGATTTGAAAACCCCTCAGATATTGACGGGTCGGCAGAGACCGTTCTCCATGCCTTTGAAAAGGGCATCCGCTATTTCGATACTGCCCCCGGATACTGTGAAGATAAATCGGAACTGATTATGGGGCAGGCTATCCCCGAGATGAAGAAGAGGGGAGCACCCTTCACCATCTCCACCAAAAGCAACAAGCCTGACGGGGATGAACTGCGGGCACAGCTGGAAACCTCCCTCAAACGTCTGAATGTGGATTGTATCGACTACTACAACTGCTGGTATGTCCGAACCATGGAGGACTGGGAAGGCAGAAAGAGGAGAGGGGCTGTTGATGCCATTCTCAAAGCCAAAGAGGAAGGTCTGATCAGGCATGCAGTGTTCTCCACCCATCTGGCCGGACCCGATATAAGAACCGTTATTGAAGAGGGATACTTTGAAGGAGTCACCCTGGGGTATTCTGTTATGAACTCTGCCTACAGACAGGAGGGAATCGACGCTGCTGCAGAGAACGGGCTGGGTGTTATTGTGATGAATCCCCTGGGCGGCGGTCTGATAACAGGCAGCGGTGACGCCCTGGATTTTCTTAAAGTGAGGGATGATCAGAGCATGCTGGAAAGCGCCCTCCATTTTCTTCTGAATGACCAGCGGATCTCATCCTTTCTGGTGGGCTTCCGGAACAAGGCGGATGTGGACAGCGCCGTTGCTGCGGTTGAGAGCTTCCGTCCGTATACAGAGTCCGAGATGGAGCATGTGGAAAGGAGCATCTCTTCGGATTTTAATTCTCTGTGTACCAGCTGCCGCTACTGCGATGTGTGTCCCGAGGATATTCAGGTCTGGGCTTTCCAGGAGTGCTGGAACCATCTGAAGCTAAAGGGGACGGCAGAGGGGATTGCCGACCGGCTGAAATGGCACTGGAGCGCCTCCCTGTCGGAACTGGAAAGGTGTACATCCTGCGGAGCCTGTGAGGCGGCCTGTACTCAGAAACTGCCCATCATTGACAGATTTGCCGAACTGGAGTCGGCCTTAAAGAGTTTGTGAAAGGCTCCATTGTCATCCTGACGGGGGCGGGGATCTCTGCCGAGTCGGGGATAGAAACCTTCCGGGCGGCAGACGGCCTGTGGGCGAACCACAGGGTTGATGAGGTGGCCACTCCTGAAGGTTTTGCCGCCAATCCCGTTCTGGTTCAGAATTTCTATAATCAGAGAAGAGGGCAGCTGAGGGATGAGGCCATACAGGCCCATGCCGCCCATTATGCTCTGGGTAAGCTGGAGCGGGAGTACCAGGGAGTGGTCACGGTGGTGACCCAGAATATAGATAACCTTCACGAAGCCGGGGGAAGCCGCAGAATCATCCATATGCACGGGGAACTGTTGAAAAGCCTGTGCAGCTCCTGCGGCAGAAGAGAGCCTCTGGAAGGGGACCTCACGGTGGACATGAGCTGTCCGGCCTGCGGCAGGACCGGGACTTTACGGCCGGATGTTGTCTGGTTTGGGGAAATGCCCTACAGAATGGACGAGATTATGGAGCTTCTGGAAGAGTGTGCCCTGTTTATTTCCATTGGAACCTCGGGGCATGTCTACCCCGCTGCCGGGTTTGTAGAAACCGCGGCGGCCCATGGCGCCCGGACCATTGAGATTAATCTGGAACCCTCCCGGATACGCAGCCGCTTTGATGAGCACAGACAGGGGAAGGCCGGGGAACTTGTCCCTGTTCTGGTGGAGGAGATCCTGCAGGGGCATATCCGGTTCTGATTCTCTGAGGATCATATTTCACAGATTTTAAGGTCCTCCGGCCTCCTTAAGTATTGACAGATCAGAAGGAGTCATTTAAATTAAACATATAAGCGCATGCTTATATGTTTAATTGTTTGAGAAAGGCGGGAAGCCCATGGTCAATCAGAAAAATGAATACATTCTCAGCGGATTATGCTGTTCCAACTGCGCCGCTGTTATTGAGGATAAAATCAACAAGATCCCCGGAGTCAGAGACGCCCGGGTGAATCTGGCAACACAGGTGCTGTATCTGGATGAAAATGCGGCAGCCTTGAGCCGGCAGGATCTGCAGACTCTTGTGGATACCGTTGAAGACGGCATTACTGTAGAGAAAAGGGATGAGGCGGAACACAGCTCTGAGGAAAGGGGTATTTCTTCCTTTCATAATATCTCCGGGGCTCTTATCCGCAGAAGCTCAGAAATTGCCGGAGCCCTGCTGTTTCTGGTCCTTATCGCTTTCCCCTTTGTCCGGAATCTGTCATCCGGTTTAACAGTTGCCCTCTATGCACTGTCCTATCTGCTTATTGGCAGAACTGTTCTTCTTTCGGGTCTGAAGAACATGAGAAACGGACGCCTGTTGGATGAAAACTTCCTTATGATTATTGCCACGGCGGGAGCCTTTGTTATCGGGGAATACCCGGAAGCAGCGGCGGTTATGCTTTTCTATCAGATCGGTGAGTTCTTTCAGGATCTGGCGGTGGACAGCTCCCGGCGGTCCATCAGGAATCTGCTGGATTCCAAGCCCGGTCTGGTTCAGGTTCTCCGGGTGGATTCGGTTGAAGAAATGGACGCCGCATCGGTTCCTGCAGGTACACTGTACCGACTGCGGCCTGGAGACCGGATTCCTCTGGACAGTGTCATCGTGAAGGGACAGGGGACTGTGGACACCTCCGCACTGACCGGAGAATCCTATCCCCGGCAGGTCCGTGAGGGAAGTGAAGTTCTCAGCGGTTTTATCAACAGAGAATCCCTTCTGGAACTCCGGTCTGTGAAGACTCTCTCCGAATCATCCTATACCCGGATTATCAGGATGGTAGAGGAGTCCAGCAGCAGAAAGGCCAGGTCCGAGCAGTTTATCACCCGCTTTGCCAGAGTCTATACACCCGCTGTTGTGGCCCTGGCTGTCCTTCTGGCGGTTCTTCCCCCCCTCTTCCTGGAAGGAGCGGTCTTCCGGGACTGGCTGTACAGGGCTCTGGTCTTTCTGGTTGTCTCCTGTCCCTGTGCTCTTGTGGTCTCTATTCCTCTGGGATTTTTTGCGGGAATCGGCCGGGCGTCCCGGGAGGGAATCCTTGTAAAGGGAGGGAACTATCTGGAAGCCTTGAACAGGATCGATACAGTTTTCATGGATAAAACAGGTACCCTGACTCAGGGACGGTTTTCGGTTTCGGCTCTTCATCCGGCCGGGGGCACAAGTGAAGAAGAGCTGTTGCGGTTTGCGGCTCTGGCCGAATCCTCATCCACCCATCCCATTGCCGAATCCATTGTTTCCGCCTGGTCCGAAGGCCGGGACAGTTCCGAGCTGTTAACCGCTGATTCTGTTGAAGAGGTTCCCGGCCACGGCATTATTGCCCACTGGAAGGAAAACAGAATCCTCCTGGGAAAGGCTTCCTGGCTGCAGGAGGCAGAAATCGAAACGGTTCCGGGACCTGCGGGAAAGACAACAGTCCATATGGCCGTGGATAAGGACTATTATGGTTCAATTGTCCTTTCCGATGAGCCCCGCAGTGATGCGGCGCAGACGATTCAGGAGCTGAAGAAGGGAGGCATCTCATCGGTGATTATGCTTACCGGTGACAGTGATGCCACAGCCGCTGCGGTGGCACAGGAGCTGAAACTGGACAGCTTTCAGGCCGACCTGCTGCCGGGACAGAAGGTCGAGGCTCTGGAAATGTCCATTGCACAGGGACAGAAAACTGCTTTTATGGGAGACGGGATCAATGATGCTCCTGTTCTGGCCCGGGCGGATGTGGGGATCGCCATGGGAGGTCTCGGCTCAGATGCGGCCATTGAAGCGGCGGATATTGTTCTTATGGCCGATGAACCCTCCCGTCTGGTCAATGCCCGGTGGATTGCCCGTAAAACCAGAGAGGTTGTGGTTCAGAATATAATTATGGCTCTTGGCATCAAAGGGGTCATTCTCATACTGGCTGCCATGGGCTACGCCGGAATGGGTCTGGCAGTCTTCGGAGATGTGGGTGTCGCCCTGATGGCGGTTCTCAATGTAATGAGAATTATGTCAGGTCGTGTACCCATTTCCCGGACAGAACGCGCCACAGACCGGTAATATACTTGGTTATTTCCTCGCTGAGGCAGAAGAGGTAGACCAGTGCCGGAGGAAGCTGCAGAACCAGACCGGCCAGAGCAACCAGGGGAATGCTGATCAGCCAGAGAGGAAGCAGTTCCAGTGCCGCGCAGTAGTGGGTGTCTCCGCCGCTGCGCAGGATTCCCACAATAATATGCATGTTGGAAGCCTTGATAAACAGGACGACCGTGAAGATTCTGAGCATCCTGACCACCAGCTCCGTTACATAGTCGGAAACATTGAACAGTTCCGGTATGACGGGAGCCAGGAAAAAGATCAGCACACCGATGGCTGCTGCCATAAGGGGAACAATCATCAGGATTGTCTTTGCACTTCTCCGGGCTTCGTCGGCTTTTCCCTCTCCGATCATATTGCCCAGCACAATGGCTGTGGCATTTCCGGTTCCCACAAAGAATATAAAGGCCAGACGGGAAAAGGTATCCATAATATTAAAAGCCGCCAGAACTTCCGTCCCCATACGGGCATAGACCAGGGTGAACATGGTCATTCCCAGGGACCAGCCTATTTCATTCAGGATTACAGGATTCACTCTGTGAAAGAACCGGGCTACAAATTCCCTGGTTTGTGAGAGCATCTGAAAAGGGGTGGCCGCAATGGGATATTTTCTGAGATAGACCACAAGAATCAGCACCGTCATCTCAATGATTCTGGCTCCCGATGTGGCCAGAGCCGCACCGGTTATTCCCAGCTCCGGAAGACCGAATTTACCAAAAATCAGGGCATAGTTGAAAACGGCATTCAGACTCAATGCTGATACAGACAGAACCAGAGGCAGCTTTACAATCCCGGTACTCCGCAGAACACTCTGGTAAACAATGGTGCCCGCGGTAAACATATAACTCACCGAGGCAATCTTCAGGTAGGGCACTCCGGCCTGTATCACCGCTGTATCTTTTGTAAATATACCAAGAATCTGTGCGGGAAACAGCTGGGCAGCCGCTGTAAACAGGGCGGCGCCGGACAGTCCCAGAATCAGAGCCATCCCTAAAGATCTGTGAATCCCGTCTATTTCCTTCTTGCCCCAGAACTGGGCGGTAAAAACAGAGGCACCGCTGCTGATACCGAAGAGAAGGAGCATAAGGAGAAAGAAAATCTGATTGGAGAGAGCCACCGCGGCAATAGCGGTCTCCCCCAGCTGACCGATCATCAGGGTGTCCACCATGTTCAGAAGGGTCTGAACCAGGTTCTGTGCCGCAATGGGAAGGGCGAGTATCAGAAGTTTTATAAAGCTTTCACGATCCTGTTTCACTCGGGAGAACAGGTTTATTGAAAAGCCCGGTTTGAGTATCTGCTCAGTCATGTGGAGCCCATCATACTCCTGTGATAAGTATTAGTCTATGGAGAAATGGTAAGATTCTGTTCTTTTGGAAACGCCTCTTTTTAAAGCGTAATGACCTGGTACCCTTTTTCAATCCAGGGTTCGACCGGAGGATGTCCGTTCATGTCGGAAAGCAGGGGGAGTCCCTGTGATTCGGCTTCCTCCAGGGTGCCCATCTGGTGACAGCAGGCGCGGCAGACTCCTGCCAGGAGGCCCTTGGCAATTATTCTGGTATACAGGGGGTGCTGGGGGTGGGAGGGCTCCTTCAGGGCTCCCACAAGTTTGCAGGCTGAACCTTCAATAATAAGAGCTGTCTCATAGCCCTTGGCATCCAGATCCAGTACGTTCATCATGGCATGGGCAAAGCAGACCGCCTCTCCCTGAAATGCAAAAAAAACCACTTTCTTCATCTGATACTCCTCATGGGGATTCTTTTTCTTATTATCACGATCCGGAACGCCTGTCCGGATAAGACCGGGCTGCTGATTTGACTCAGACTTTCCCCTCTTCAATCACAACATACAAAGAGGAGATCACCGCAGCAATATCCGCCCGGAGGGGATCGTCCTCTGCAATATTGAAGGTCACGGACCATTTGCCTCTGTTTCTGAGAACAGTGGAGAGAACTGTGTTGTCCTTCCGGATTGTAAAACCCTCGAGGCCATCCGCAGGGGAGGCTGTGTAATCCAGGTTTTTGCTGCTGTACACATCAAACAGGCCGGTGCCCTCTGAATCGACAACCGTACCTTTCATAAAACCGTCAAAATCTTCGGTTCCGGGATTGTAGGAAATCTTGTATTTAAGGACCCGGCCGGTTTGGGATTCGGATAACTGAAACCCGTAATTAAGGGTGTAGGTGGTTCTTGAATTTTTCCCCAGGCTGACAGCTTCTGATTCAGTGGAACCGATCCCGGACCATTTGAATCCCATCTTGTCGTTCATGGAAAAGGACATGGCCGAACTGGTGGTGGTTTTGGTGGCATCATCCAGACGGAGAACAGATTTCAAGGGTTTGCCTGATGTTACAATATCGCTGATGGTGTACCCCGCAAAGGTGTAGGATTTACTGAAGAGTCCGGAAGACCGGATTTCATAGATCCCTGTGAGAGACTCCTCTTCCATAATACTGTCACTGCTCTGACAGGAGAGAGTTGTCAGCAGAAAGACCGCGGATACAGTCATAAGGGCAAAATATCTGATTCCTGTTTTTATTTGTTTCATTTTGTGATTCTCCTGTTGATATATCGGTAAACTGTATCAGTTCCCGGGTAATGTCACAAGGTTTGGACAGTCTTTGCCGGTACTGATTTCCATCAGGTTGCTGTAGGTTGTATCTTTGATATTCTCCACGGCTTCTCTGGTAAAAAAGGCTTGATGACTTGTGATCAGAACATTGGGAAAGGTCTGCAGCCGGACAAATGTGT
>JAQQAM010000168.1 GCA_028532905.1 Spirochaetales bacterium | reverse complement strand
GGATTCGAAGTCCGGCGCTCTATCCAGCTGAGCTATGGACGCATCCAAAAGGGTGAATGACGGGACTCGAACCCGCGACAACCAGAACCACAATCTGGCGCTCTACCAACTGAACTACATTCACCATATTTTTAGAACGTGACGTATAATTATATAAAAGCCCTTTTTTGTCAATATTAATACTTTGAATTTTTTAAATTCCCGGCGAAAGGAAGGAGTCTGTGTAATAACTTTCAGCGGAAACTCTTATCCCTGTGTTCTGCACACCGGAACCGGGGGAACTTTCAGTTGAAAACAGCTTTTAGAATAATGCGTCTGCTTTCCCAGCTCACCCGGCTGTCTTTCAGTTCCGTCAAGCAGTACTCTTTATAGATTTGAGAGCTTTCTTCTCCCAGGATTTCTTTCATCCGGCTCCCCAGGCTCCCCTTTCTTTCTGCATTGAACCAGTTGTTCAGCTGATCCTCGCTGAGAACCCTGTCCTCTTTGCTTCCGATTATCTCGGCTGTTCCTTCGTCTCCCCCCATCTCCTGTATGAGAGCCAGGGCCGCCTCTTCCGTTTCAAGGCCGGGGCAGGTTTCCCTGTACACCCGGTTTTCCGCTTCAGTGATGGATTCCCACTGTTCCAGTTCCCGGGAGCCCTTTGGCAGAAAGTCGCTCAACCGGCTTCCTCCGGCAGGCAGGGGTTCGCTGAGGCAGAGGGTTCCTCCCGGTGACAGGAGTCCTTTCAGAACATCCCACTCTTTTAACCTGTCTTCCGGGGAGAGGCGGGAAATCCAGTCCCGGATCATTATGGTTTCAAAGGATTCACAGCTCTCTTTGATCAGATCCAGATCTGACAGGGCCTGCTCCGGGCTGCCTCCGAAAAACAGGGGCCGCTCCGATTCGGGCAGGCTTCGGGTGAAGTGTTCACACAGGTCAAGGTTTCTCCGGTCCGGGAACCAGGCACACACTCCCCCCTCGGGGACCTGCCGCCAGGCTTCCCACAGGAGCAGGCCGCTGCTCTCTCTCCAGATCAGAAACTTGTGATGCCTTTCTGTTTTTAGAGCGGCAAACATTCTGCTGCGCATGTCCTCCAGGAAACGGCCGCTGTTTCCTTTGGTCCGGCGCATCCAGGCATTCCGCTCCTTATCCCCCGGTGAAAAGCTCAGATTCTCCAGGCTCTCTTCAATCATGGCCGCCATCTGAAGTTCTCTGCGTCTGATAACATCCTGCTGTATGCCGGCCTCATAACCCTGGGCGGCGGGCTGGTAGAATATTCTGCCTTTCAGTCCTTCCGGGAGATAAGCCTGGGCCACCCAGTGATCCCTGTAGGCATGGGGATAGTTGTATCCTTCTCCGTGACCGAAACCGTGCTTGTCCCTGCTGGGGTCTCTCAGGTGGTTGGGGACTTCCCGGGCGGCTTCTTCATCCACAACCTTGCAGGCGTCAAAGAATGCCAGAGCCGAGTTTGATTTCGGTGCTGTGGCCAGGTACAGGGCTGATTGGGTCAGGTGAAACTGGCCTTCGGGAAGGCCTACCCGGTCAAAGGCCTGGGCGGCTGCGTTGACCTGAACCAGGGCCTGGGGATCTGCCATGCCAATGTCCTCGGCGGCGGATATGATCATCCTTCTGAAGATAAAACGGGGATCTTCCCCTGCTTTGATCATTCGGGCCATCCAGTAGAGGGCGGCATCCGGGTCCGAACCTCGGATGGACTTTATAAAAGCAGAGATGGTGTCGTAATGGTAGTCTCCCTCTTTATCGTAGAGAACCACTTTTTTCTGAATACTCTCTTCGGCGGTTTCCAGGGTTATATGAATCGTTTCTCCCGCCGGGGGAGGGTAGGATTCCGGGGTTGTCTCCACAGCCAGCTGCAGGGAGTTGAGAAGACTCCGGGCGTCCCCGTCGGCTGTTTTTACCAGATGCTCCAGGGCTCCCTCCTGGAATTCCACCTTCCAGGTTCCATATCCCCTGTCTTTATCCTTCATGGCCTGCCGGGCCACTTCGAAAAGATCCGCCTCTTCCAGCTGTTTGAGCTGAAATATCCGGCTCCGGCTGACCAGGGCTGAGTTCACTTCAAAATAGGGATTCTCCGTGGTGGCTCCCACCAGAATGATGGTGCCGTTTTCCACCCAGGGGAGAAGGGCATCCTGCTGAGCCTTGTTCCAGCGGTGGACCTCGTCCACAAAAAGGATGGTTCGTCTGCCGTGGAGGTCTCTGAGTTCCTGGGCTTCCGTAATCGCTTCCCGGACCTGTTTGACACCGCTCAATACGGCGTTCAAACTCATAAAACGGCTGCTGGTCGTTCCCGCAATGACCCGGGCCAGTGTTGTTTTTCCGGTACCCGGGGGGCCGTAGAATATCAGAGAGGAAAGCTGGTCGGCTTTGATGGCCCGCCGCAGGAGCCGTCCTTTGCCCACAATGTGGTTCTGTCCGATGTATTCATCCAGATTCCGTGGACGCATACGGGCGGCGAGGGGTTCATTCTGAGGAGAGGCCTGAAAAAGATCCATGCCCCGGTATTAAATAAGGCCTTTTCTGATCTGTTCTTTGGCCTGTTTCAGCACTTCATTGTACTGCTGATCCATCCGGCTGATCTGGTCGGAAAGGGCTTTGAGAAAGTCGGGATCCTGCTCGGGGGTCAGGTGAACCTCCTGTCCGGTCTGCTGTCTGAGCTGCATTTCCTTCTGTCTCAATTGGGGTTCATACTGCTGCTTCATCTGCTCTTCCAGCTGATCCAGATTGCTGAGATACTGACTGAAAAGCTGTTTCAGCTGATCGAACATGGAATCCGTTTCGTCTCTGTTGCCGCTGACTACAGACAGTGCGGCATTCAGGGGAACCAGCTTGTTGAGATCCGCCTCTATCCGGGGGAGAGTGAGGTTGGCCAGGATGGTCTCCATGGCACCGTCTTTGAACCATTCCAGCTCTTCGTCTTTATAGGATTTCATCTTGTCAATGAAATCTGATTTCTCAGGATCTTCCATAAAGGAGGAAACAGAGACTTTTCCTTCTCTGTTGATTGTTTTTCTGTTTACTGCTGTTTTATCTGCTTTCAGGTCAGCCGTTCTTTCGAGGGCCAGTTCCAATGCTGATTTAATCTTTCCCATGGTCTGAATCCTTTATACATATCTAATATACTGCTGTTTCGGGTCGGTTATGCCCTCCCGGTACAGGTTTCAGTCTCTTCAAGATAATAGCATTATCCGGGACAATCAAGTGCGGGTTTTGATACTCCCAGTCCTTTTGTGCTATACTTTTCAGCTATGAAAAGTACCAGAAGAAGCGATAAAAACAGAGCCGATAAATACAGCGGAAGGGCTGCTGCCATGCTGGATCAGTATCACTGGGAGAAACCGGATGCCCATTTCCTGGCTCTTATGGAGAGCGGTGCCCTGACCATTGCCGATATCCGGGAGCTCACATGGGCTCAACTGCGGAACAGTTACGAGGGTCTGTTTATCAGGGATATTCCTGTGAACCTGAGACCTGATTATCTTGATGAGATACGGGCTCTTCTTAAAGACGGGAAGGGTTTTTACGGAGAAGAACTGTACGGAGAAGGGGGCAGTCCCCGCCTGTTTTCAAAGGAAACTCTGAAAAACATCACCAAAGAGCTGGATCAGTTCAAGGGCTGACATTTCAGTATTTCCCTTTCACAGCAGATCCTGCTGACCGGTCTGTCATGGGGCTCCGCCGGGAGCTCCGGCAGCAGGTTTCCCTTCCAGGCAATTCCCATACTGACGAAGGGGCATTTCCCCTCAATCCATTCCAGAAAGCGGTCGTAGTATCCGCCGCCCCGTCCCATCCGTTTTCCTTCTATTGTGAAACCCAGACCAGGGACAAGGAGCAGGACCTCCCTTTCCTGTTCAGGGACGAAGGGTTCGGCCGATGATAAAGGTTCTCTGATATTCCATCTGTTCAGCTCCAGAGATGCGGGAGACAGGTCTGTTATTTTGCGGAAGGTCATTGTTCCCCTACCGTCTATTCTGGGAACATAGACGTCTTTCCCGGCGCTCAGGCTTTTCCGGATCAGATCATCCAGAGAAATATCTCCGGAAAAGGAGAGGTAGGCCAGGAGGCATGGGGCGTTCTTCCACTCCTTTGATAAGAGTATGGTTTCGGATATGTCGGAAGACAGAGCCCCAAGCTCCCGGTCAGAGAGAGCGCGAATCCGTTTCTGAAGTTCCTGTCTGTAATCCTGCTTATTCACTTTCTTTCTCTCCCCTTATCATTCTGAGCCCTTTGCCCCTTTTAAGGCAAGATGTCCCGGCGGCCTGAGGGCAGGAGAGCATCCGGGGAACCTCCGGAGTATATCGGGTGTACATAAAAAAAGCCGGAACGGCGTCCGGCTTGATTGTAACAGAAATTCAGTGTGATTACTGAGAAAAGGCAACACTCAGGCTGTTGGTTCTGACAGATACATAATCGCCTTTCATAGGAGTATCGCTTGTAAGGGGGAAGGTGTAGGCATAATCTGCTTTAAAGGGATCGTACACCTTGGCCATGCCGCTGTTTCCGTCAATCACAAGTTTGATGGGCAGTTTTTTATCCATATTGTTGTAAACCAGCTTTTCGATGGCTGCCAGAGAAACGCTCTGTACCAGTTCCATTCTGGAGTTGCTTTCGCTTTTGTAAATCTGGGCACTGAGGCCTTTGGGTGTTCCATTGTCCACGGGATTTTCATCGTAATTGATCCACAGAAGGTAGGAATCTCCCTCTCCCCATGCCTTGGCTTTGGCCGGTTTGTCTACAAATACATGGAGTCCGAATCCGCCGTGACCATCGCTGAGTCCGCCGGCATAAGAGGCATTGAACTCATAAACCATTGTGTTTTCCTGAGGAACGTAGATGTTCAGTTTAGCCATGCTTGAGTCGGCATCGGATTTCAGGCGTGATGATGAAATTTCCCAGTCGCCGTAGCTGGCGTTTACTTTGAAATCGTCAGCAAAGACATTGGCAGAAAAGATGACTGTTAAACAGATGAGAATTAGGACTACTTGTTTCATTAATTTGTCTCTCCCGGATGAATTTGGTTATTGTTTGGAATTTCAGAGTAAACCCGTTTAGGGGAGGGCACAAGTTAAAAAAAATGAGAATTGGATGAGAAAACCGGTAATGTTTCTTTTTTTATTTTCTTTGTTACTTTACTGAACTGCTGTTGTTTATAATGAATTCAGCCGCTTCCAGAATATTGTCTTTTACCACCAGTCCGGGGTATTTTTCCGCTTTGATACTCTTTTCAGTTTTCCTGCCGTCTCCGGTTCTGACCAGAAGGGGCCGGACTTTACCGTTGATTCCGCATAAAAGATCCCCTTCCCTGTCTCCAATCATCCATCCGTTTTTCCGGTTCACCCCCAGAAGAGAGGCGGCCTTGTTCAGAATAGCCGGGGAGGGTTTGGTTATGCTGGTGTCGATGTAGTCCGGGTGAACCGCCAGGTTTCCGGCACCGCTGCTGAAGTAGATGGCATCGGGCTGGCTGTCTACGTCCCCCGTCTCCTTGACCATCAGATAACACATGTATTCATGATTTAGAAGAACCACCGACTCGGGAACATATCCCAGTCCGATACAGGACTGGTTTGTATTGATCACAACTGCAAATCCGGCTTTCCTGAGTTTAAGGATAGCCTCGGCCGCACCGGGAATGAGAACCATCTCTTCCGGACCGGTTGTATAGGATGAGAGAGTCACAAGGACACCGTCACGGTCCAGGTAGACCACGGGCTTGCCTTTATGGATGCCCTTTTTCTGAACATCAATCCGTTTTGTATTGATCAGAGTGCTTCCTTCCAGTTCGTGAATCAGCACCGGATGGGGCTCTGCGCAGAAGGCGGGAGCCGAAATCCATGTGGTTTTGCCTTCTTTGTATTTCTTTATTCCCGGATGATAGTGGCCGGACAGGCTCAGTACCACTTTGCCCGAGTCCCGGCACATCTTGCGGAGGTTGTCCGCCTCTTTGTAAACATGCTTGGGTTTGATCTGTTCCGAAGGGGTGCTGACAAAATGCTGAAGATGAATCTGGGGCGGGCTGTCCGGGTCATTCAGCATCCTTTCCATCAACCGTCTTTCTCTGTCGAACCGGCGGGGCTGGCCTCCCTCCCACTGGCGGTCATGGAAGGCGACAAAACGGTATCCCTTGAAGTCTCTTACCGGCTTCTGGTCTCCCCAAAGCTCATGGTAGAGTTCCGGTTCATCCTTGTTTCCGGGTATGACAATCCAGGGAATGCCCGAATGATCCAGAATGGACCGGATTGTCAGGTAATCTTTGCGAATCAGTCTTTTAAAAGGACTGGACAGGTCCATATAGTAATTGTTGTGTTTCAGGATGACTCCGGGAGTATCAATAATATCTCCCGTTATAACCAGAATGTCGGCTTTCTCTTTTTTGAGAACCTTTATGGCCTTTTCCAGAGCCCTGTACATTTCCCGGCTGCGGTTTTTCTGTTTGTGGGAGGACCCGGGGGTGTAGTGGCGGAAGTGGAGATCTGTTATATGGCCTATTTTGATTGCATTCATCTTATGATGGATTTTAGATAATAAGCGGTTTCATGGGAATAGCCGGAGTGTTAAATAATGATCCCTTTGTCTCTCTTTTTCAGGGTTCGGGAAGGTCTTTCTCTTCCAGGATGGTGTAGCGGATCAGAGCCCTGCCGGCTCTGTGCAGAAGAATCTCCTTGCCTTTATCCTGAAGAATCCTCCCGAACAGGGGAAAGCCCAGGCCGGCTACTGCGGCAGGATTGGCTTTTCTGATTTTTAGCAGCTGTCTGGCTTTCAGTACGGGGCGGATACTTTTCCAGGAGTCCATCCCCCTGGATTTGAGCAGAGCGATCAGGGGCTGTCTGCTGAAGTCTCTGACTTTTCTGAAAAGATCCACCGATACCCGTTCCAGTGCAAAACAGCTTCCCGGGGCATTTGAGTAGACGGCTCCCAGAGCAATGATCGACAATTTGTAGGAGGCTGCCGCCATCTGGGATATTCTGTAGTTCTCCCAGGGTTTTGACCGTCCCGGATAGTAGATTCCGGGAAGGGCAGTGGACAGGTTCAGCAGAATATCTTTAATGGCAGTGGTTTCCGGGTTGTTTGAAAACTCGCTGTTTACCGCAGACACTGTTTTTCTGAACAGACCGCTGAGCCTGCCTTTGAACCGGGTTCTCTTTCTGTGGGCGTCGGGGCTCAAATTATATTTTTCATCAGGAGTCAGCCCGGACTGAAGCATCACAGTATTATAGGCTTCAACCATGGCTTGTAGAATATCCTCTTTTCCTTCCGCCCGGGGGATTATCATCAGCTCCTTGTCGTAGTGACGGTATCTTCTAATAATCTCCTGTTTGGAAATCCCTGCTTTCCGTTCTTCTATTTCCAGGCATTCTCCGCCGTAGAGATAGAGGATGTACTGGGATGTACGAAAGAGAAACATCAGGTAGAACCGTCTGATAAATCCCTCCCAGAACAGCCTGAGCACCACACTGCGGAGGCTGTAGAACAGAATGCCCGGTATGCCCAGCAGCGGAATAAGAGCCAGACGGATGAGCTGGGGAAAGATTCCTTTTCTTCCCATAAACCGGAAAAGGGCTATCTGGTTGATCTGCTGCCCGGCCCGGAAGCCGTGGTAAAAAGGCTTGTACCAGCGGATTCTCCTGTTCAGAAAATGGCGGAAAATCCGGCTGTTCTCCTGAAGACGGAACAGATCGTCATAGGCCATAAGGGTTATTTCCAGAAAACGGAGGGCTGTAAAATCCAGATGAACCGTCCCATCTGAATCGGGGGGAGAGACCACCTCCAGCAATGCTCTGATATCCCCTCCGGGTTTCATCTTTTCCGAGGACATCAGCCTTTTTTTCAGGATGGGCTTCATGGCGGCAAACCGGTCCCGGTTGACCTGGTCACTCCAGGTAAAGCCGTTTTTCATTTCTGCTCTGAGGAAAAGGGGTGTCAGAACAAAGCGGATCAGCAGGGGAAGGAGGATAAACGAGAGAGTCCCCATTGCTCCGGCAGCAATCAGCAGTGAAGAGAGGAACGGGGTCAGGAGGCTTCGGCTCCCAACAGCAGATCCAGTGTCTGCCAGGCCAGGGTGGCACATTTCAGGCGTACCGGATATTGAACAAGACCCTGCAGTGAAATGATATCTCCATAGGCTTCCAGTTCTTCGGCAGGTTCTTCTCCCCTGAAAATTCTGTGTATCTTTGCCGCGGTTTCCACTGCTTCCGCCCTGCTTTTGCCTGACATGATCTCGGTCAGCATGGATGCGGAGGCCATGGATATGGAACAGCCTTCCCCGTCAAAGACAATGCTTTTGATTCTGTCATGGTCATCCCATTCTATTTTCAGGGCGACCCTGTCTCCGCAGGACGGATTATCCAGAGCAGCACCCTGTGACTTTGTGTCGATGGGTTCCTTGTTCCGGGGCTGCCGGTAGTGATCCTGAATCATCTCTCTGTATAAATCATCAAATTGCATAGGCGTCTCTTTTCTTACCCCAGTACCTTCTGAATCTCACCCAGAAGTTTACTGTCTTCTATGGGTTTGAGGAGGTAGGCTGCGGGATTTATGGTCATAGCTTTTTTTCTGATGGAGTCGTTTGGATAGGCTGTCAGAAAAATGATGGGAGTCTCTTTCATCATTTTGACTCTCTGGGCGGCATCTATCCCGTCAATAAAACTCTTCAGGTAAATATCCATAACAATCAGGTCGGGGTTGTACTTGATCACAGCAGGCATTACGCCGTCGGCGTTCCTCACCACTTCCGGTACAGAATAACCGGCCTGTTCAAGAGATTCCTGAAGCTCCATCCCGATAATGGGTTCGTCCTCAACTATTAGAATCCTTTTTTCGGACATATTTTGTTCTCCATGGTCTTTAGCAATACATTTTTAAATAGACATTCAAACTAACCCTTTCATATCTTCATGATATTAAAGGGAGCACGGGCAGTATTGTTACAACTTTCGAGTGTTATATGCAACAGACAACAAATCCCATTGTCTGTTAATATACATCTGTTTTTTGAATTATACCCTATAAAAAGCCATTGAGTTGAAAGGTTTTACCAAAGTTTTACATAACAGTTTTTAAGTGATGCCCAACGTTCTGCATAAAAAAGTCAGAGAATATGCTCCCCTGCCTGCAACAGGGCTGTGATAAGTTTTTCAATCTCTTCTTCTGTATTGTAAAAGGATACGGAAGCCCTGCAGGTGGACAGGGCATTGAGTTTTCTGCCCAGAGGATGGGCACAGTGGTGTCCGGCCCGTAGAGCCAGCCCCCTGCCATCCAGGTACTCTGTCAAATCATGGGAGTGGCTGCCCTCTCTTGAAAAGGCGGCTATGCCCCCGCGGTTCTCTGCCCGGCCGAAGAGTTTGTATTCCGGCAGACTGTCCAGGCCTGCAATCAGTTTTTCAGTGAGCCGGGCTTCCCGCTGTTCAATGGCCTTCATCCCATAGCTGTTCAGATAGTCCACAGCAGCCCCCAGGCCTATAGCACCGGCAATGTTGGGAGTGCCTGCTTCGAACTTATGGGGGAGTGTGTTCCATTCGCTGTGATCCAGATACACAGTACGGATCATCTCACCGCCTCCTCTGAACGGGGGGAGGGCTTCCAGAAGTTCCTTTTTACCGTACAGGGCTCCAATGCCGGTGGGCCCGTACATCTTGTGACCTGAGAAAGCCAGAAGGTCACAGCCCAGATCCTGCACATCCACCTTCATGTGGGGAACACTCTGAGCCGCGTCCACAAGAACAGTCACTCCCCGGCTGTGAGCCCGGGCGGTGATCTCTTTGACAGGATTGATTGTCCCCAGAACATTGGACATATGGGTGAGTGCCAGGATTCTGGTCCGGGGGCTCCACAGGCCTTCCAGAGCCGCCAGATCCAGTTCTCCTGATTCCGACACCGGGATGAACTTCAGAACAGCCCCGGCATACTCAGCCTGAATCTGCCAGGGAACAAGATTGCTGTGATGTTCCATCTCTGTCAGGATGATCTCATCCCCTTCTTTTATCAGATGCCGGCACAGGGTTGCCGCCGCCAGGTTGATGCTGTCGGTGGTTCCTGATGTGAATATCAGCTGATCCGGAGATTCTGCATTGATGAAGGCCGCCGTTTTTTCTCTGGCCGCCTCGTAGCGACGGGTTGATTCCTCACCCCAGCGGTAGATGGCCCTGTACACATTGGCGTTGCATTGGGTGTAGTAGTCCTGAAGGGCTTTCAGCACAACATCGGGTTTCTGAGTGGTGGCGGCGTTGTCCAGATAGGTATAGTCTCTGTTGTCCCTGAGGATGGGAAAATCCATATAGGACTGTTCTATGGGGTGCTTCAAAATTAAATCTCTCCCGGGTCCAGGCTCAGGGCTATTTCTGTTTTCAGCCACTGTGCAGGCAGTTCGGGATGTCTTGCGATGATCTCTTCAAACATCCCTTCCGTCAGCATGCGGACCGCTTCCATCCGGCTGAGTCCTCTGCTCATCAGGTAGAACAGCTGTGATGGATCCAGTTTCCCTGTTGTGGAACCATGGGAGCATTTTACATCATCTGTGAGGATCTTTAAACCGGGAATGGCATCGGCTCTGGCCCCTTTGTTTAGAATCAGATTTTTATTGCTCAGATAGGCATCTGTTCCTCTGGCTTCCTCCTCCACCCGGATCATCCCCTGGAACACGGTCCGCCCTCTGTGGCTGACGGCTCCCTTGTAGAGGGCCCGGCTGGACGTTCGGGGGGCCATATGCTTCTGCTCCAGTCGGAGGTCTTTGTGCTGGTTTTTTCCTGCCGTGAAGACGGCACCGGCCTGCAGATCAGATCCTTCTCCGGCCAGCTGGAACAGGGCATTTCCCTTGACGGCGGAGGCTCCCAGCTGAATCTGGCTGTGCTTTAATACAGAATCCCTTTCCTGACGGAAGACAGAGTTCTGCACCAGACGGCTCTCCCTTCCCAGGGTCTGAATCTCCACAATCTCACTGATGCTGCCCGCATCGGCCCAGACTCTCAGTGACCCGTTGACCAGCTCTTTTTCCTTCCCCGAACCGTTGTAGGCAATGAAAATTTTTCCCTGCCAGCCCTTTTCGATCCGAATGAAGATCCGGGGGGCTGAATAACGGTCCCGGGACAGACTGTCCAGCTGCAGGATAAAGGGTTTTTTCAGAACCTTTCCTCCAGGAAAATTCAGAAAAAGCGAATTGGTTGATTCACTGTCGTTCCAGGCATCAAACCGGTCACTCCATTCTCCGGGAAAGAAAAAGTCCTTCTGTCCGGCATATTTTACAGCCGCCAGGGACGGAGATATGACCTCGGGTATTCCCTCTTCTGAAGACATTCTTCCTGAAATGAGTTTGGGACCGGCATAATGGAGATGGGCACTCTTCTCTTCAAAAGGAAGGGGCTTTGCCAGGCTCTCATCCACAGAAAAGGCATCGACCCCCAGGCTGAAGTTCATGGGATCCAGAAGTTTGACGGGGGTCCGTCTCCATATCTCAACCTTTTTATCGGGCCAGTTCATGTTATTCAGTACAGCCGTTGCTGTTTCGGTATAGGTTTTCATCCTACAGATCCCTCCATTTCAAGTTCGATCAGTCTGTTCAGTTCCACCGCATATTCCATGGGTAGCTGTTTCACCAGGGGATCGATAAACCCGTTGACTATCATCATGGACGCCTCTTCTTCGCTCAGTCCCCGGCTCATCAGATAGAAGAGCTGGGATTCGCTGATCCGGCTGACCCGGGCTTCATGTTCAATGCTGGCATCATCCGTGCTGATTTCCATATAGGGATAGGTGTGGCTATGGGATTTTTCATCCAGTATGAGGGCATCACAGACCACAGCGGAGCGCACATTCTGCACACCCGGCTTTGTCTTGATCAGCCCCCTGTAGGCGGAGGAGCCGCCGTCTTTGCTGATGGATTTGGAGGTGATCACACTGCTGGTGTTATCAGCCGCATGGATGATCTTTCCTCCCGTGTCCTGTTCCTGTCCCTTGCCGGCAAAGGCGATGGAGAGAATCTCTCCGTGAGCCCGTTCTCCCAGAAGGAAGACTGACGGGTATTTCATGGTCTTTTTGCTCCCCAGGTTCCCGTCCACCCATTCCACAGTGGCCCCTTCGTACGCATGAGCCCGTTTGGTCACAAGGTTATACACATTGTCAGACCAGTTCTGGATGGTGGAGTACCGGACCCGGGCATCTTTTTTGGCTATGATTTCCACCACAGCCGAGTGGAGGGAGTCGGTACTGAAGGTGGGAGCCGTACAGCCCTCGATATAATGGACAAAGCTCCCTTCTTCGGCAATGATCAGGGTCCGCTCAAACTGTCCGAAGTTCTTGGAATTGATCCGGAAGTAGGCCTGGAGGGGAATGTCCACATGGACCCCTTTGGGGACATAAACGAAACTGCCTCCCGACCAGACTGCCGAGTTCAGTGAAGCAAACTTGTTGTCTCCGTAGGGAATGACAGTGCCGAAGTGCTCCCGGACTATGTCTCCATGCTCCCGTACCGCCGTTTCTGGATCGCAGAAGATGACCCCCTGCTCCTCCAGATGGTCTTTCAGGTTGTGGTAGACCACTTCCGAATCATACTGGGCGCCCACACCGGCCAGGAATTTCCTCTCGGCTTCGGGTATCCCGATCCGGTCAAAGGTCTCCTTAATGTCGTCGGGAACATCCTCCCAGCTGCGGGTCTGATCCTCGGTGGGTTTGATGTAGTAATAGATGTCCTCAAAATTGATGCCCGACAGATCCACTCCCCACTCGGGAACAGACTGCCTGCGGAAGGCCTCCAGGGATTTCAGCCGGAATTCCAGCATCCATTCGGGCTCATCCTTATGCGCGCTGATCTGCCTAATAATCTCTTCATCCAGCCCTTTTCTTGTCTTGAATACAGAGCGTTCCGGGTAACTGAATCCGTATTTATAATCATCAGTTTTCAGTTCAGCCATGGACAGCCTCCCGGGCAGTTTCATTCACCCAGTCATATCCCTTGCTTTCCAGATCTTCGATCAGATCCATACCGCCGGATGTGACAATCTCTCCATCATACATTATGTGAACATGGTCGGGTTTTACATAATCCAGAATCCTCTGGTAGTGGGTGATAATCAGGCCGCCGAAGCTGTCGCCCCGGAGGGCATTGATCCCTTTGGATACAATCTTAAGAGCATCCATATCCAGGCCGGAGTCGGTCTCATCCATAATGGAAAAAAGAGGCTTCATCATCAGCATCTGGAGAATCTCCATTCTCTTCTTTTCTCCTCCCGAGAATCCCTCATTCAGATTTCGGTTGATGAAATTCTGATCCATTTCCAGAAACTCCATCCCTTCCCGCAGCTCTTTTATATAAGAGGTGAGGTTCAGCTTTTCGTCGGGACGCAGAGCCTCAAGGGAGCGTTTCAGGAATTTTCCCACCGTGACCCCCGGTATTTCCACGGGGTACTGAAAGGCGAGAAACAGACCGGCCACCGCTCGTTCCGGGATGTCCATCTCCAGAAGATTCTCTCCGTTCAGGAAGACCTCTCCTCCCGTAACCCTGTACTCGGGATGTCCCATAAGGACGTTGGCCAGAGTACTTTTTCCCGAGCCGTTGGGACCCATCAGAGCATGCACCTCACCGGAGCGGAGGGTCAGGTTAATCCCTTTGAGAATGGCTTTGTCTTCAATTTCCGCTTTCAGATTTCTTATTTCCAGTGTATTCATTTTTATCCTTCCTTAGATGGGGTAGCCCATGGCCACCCGGAGTTCTTCTTTGGCAAACTCAATCTGCCAGGGGGGAGCGAAAACCATATTGGTTGTGATATTCTCAAGCCAGTCATTTTTTCTTTTCAGGGTCTTGCTGATGGATTTTTCCAGAACCGGTCCCCAGGGACATCCGGGGTAGGTGAGGGTAAAATCAATTTCCACCGATTTCTCATCCGTCATTTCCACACGGTAGATGAGACCGAGATCCGTTATGGGAGCCATGATTTCAGGATCATAAATCTCTCCCATCTGAGTAAAAAGTTCATCCTCAATGGATTTTTTATCTTTTTGGAAATCTTTCATAAGGTTTTCCTTTCAGGGTACTTTATTCGTGTTACAATTAGGATCTGCTAATTGTATTATTAATATAATAGTAAAACAGTCATATATCAATTGTTTTAGACACCCTATTCGGGAATTCGGGGGTATTTATGGCAGTATGTCTTGTTCTGGCGCATCCGGACAGAAGCTCTCTCAGTTATCAGATTTTTCATGAAACAGCGTCCATTCTTGAAGCCGGAGGCCAGACGGTCTACAGGCAGGATCTGCAGGCCGAGGAGTTTGATCCGGTCCTGCCTCTGGATGAACTGAAAAGGAGACTCTCCCTTGATCCCCATGTGGTCCGGTATGCCCGGGAGCTTTCGGGCTGCAGTCATATCATCATCATTCATCCTGACTGGTGGGCCGGTCCCCCTGCTATACTCAAAGGCTGGGTGGACAGAGTTCTCAGGCCGGGAACCGCCTATGATGAGGTCCGGGATTTCCCTGGGGATGATGCCGAGTTCATCCCTCTTCTGACCGATAAAAAGGTCTCCGTCGTTGCCCTGTCCCACCGGGATGTCAGTTCACGGGCTCTCAATGCCTTCTGGAAGGACACAGTTTTCGGCTGGTGCGGTGTTGAGGATTTTCATCTGTATCATCTGAAGGAT
Source organism: Spirochaetales bacterium (assembly GCA_028532905.1). GTDB lineage: Bacteria > Spirochaetota > Spirochaetia > DSM-2461 > DSM-2461 > Oceanispirochaeta. Next base: position 8,650 of record JAQQAM010000168.1, on the reverse strand, counting down.
ATCAGCACAGCGGAACAGGCGGACATTGCCGACTGGAAAAGGGACACTGTACATTCTTTGACAGAAATGGTTCATTAATAAACATGAAGAGTATTATTGTGACCGGAGGGGCAGGATTCATCGGAGCCCATTTATGCCGGAGGATTCTGGAGCGGGGCGATGCGGTCCTGTGTGTGGATAATTTCTCCACATCCAGCCGGGAGGGGATTGACGATTTACTTCAGCACAGCCGTTTTTCCCTACTGGAGCATGATGTGTGTATCCCCTTCGAGGCAGAGGGGGATGCCCTCTTCAATCTGGCCAGCCCTGCCAGCCCGGTTTTCTATCAGAAAGATCCTGTGCAGACCATGAAGACCAATATCCTGGGATCCCTCCATGTTCTGGAACTGGCCCGGCAGCAGAACATTCCGGTACTCCAGGCCTCCACTTCCGAAGTTTATGGTGACCCCCTGGAAAGTCCGCAAACGGAATCCTACTGGGGACATGTGAATCCCGTGGGCCTCCGATCCTGTTATGATGAAGGCAAACGCAGTGCCGAATGCCTGTTCTTTGACTATTCCAGACAATACGCAGTTCCTGTAAAGGTTGTCCGCCTGTTCAATACCTACGGCCCCGGAATGCTCCCCCGGGACGGCCGGGTCATTACCAACTTCATTATACAGGCCCTTAAGGGAGAGGATCTGACGGTCTACGGCCGGGGCACCCAGACCCGCAGTTTCTGCTATGTGGATGATACGGTGGACGGCCTGCTCCGCTTTATGGATACCCCTGAGTCCTGTACCGGCCCCATCAATCTGGGCAGAGCAGAGGAAATCTCTATGCTGAATCTGGCTCTGCTGGTCAAAGAGATGACAGACAGCTCGTCCCCCATTGTGTTCCGGGACCTGCCCGAGGATGACCCCCGGCAGAGACGGCCCGACTTAAGCCTGGCGCAGGAGGTTCTGAACTGGAATCCTTCCGTGAATTTACGCTCCGGATTGCAGAAAACTATTAATTTTGTGAAAAATATACACCCAAGATAAACATGTTTATTTTTTAATGGGTTTGAAATTGAAATTATACGAATTGCACGTATAATTAGTGAATACTTCAGTATTTTTGAAAGGATTGGATATGAGGATTACAAAAGTCTTTTTACTGACAGCATCTTTGGTTTTATTGCTGGCATCCTGTAGAGACAGCGCTATGTTTAACGGCCCTGTGGGGAATTACCTGAGCCTTGCCATAAATGCTCCTGTATCCGGTTCTTCGGGCAGCAGGGTGATCCATCCCGATTCTGCCTATATCACAGTCAGCCTGACCTATACCGGCCAGGAACCCATGACGGACACCGTTTCTCTGGATGATCTGGGCAATACAAACTATATCATAGATAAGCTGCCCCCCGGCCGTGATGTCCTGCTTGAAGTGACCATGGGCCTGGAGGATTTACCCCTCTGTTCAGCTTCCCAGACCATCGATATAAATGTGGGCAGCAATACGGCTACTATTGCGCTGGCTTATGATACGTATACGGTGCAGGGGACTTTGGTGGATGTAGACGGAAATGTCGTTGGCAATCAGGTGGTTGAGATAGACGGAACTTCTGTGACCACCGCTGCTGATGGTTCTTTTTCGTTTGATGTTAGTACTGAGGATTGGGATGAGTATGCTGTATTTACTGTTCCCGTTGATCCTGAAACAGAAATATATAATTTTGCACGTAACAAACAGGATCTTATTAACAGCAGAGATTCATTTTCGTTGACAGTACAAGGTGAAGTCTTGATTGATATCAATATTAGTTGCGGGGATTTCTCTTTGGAAGGAGCGAATCTTTATATTAGCACCGAAACAGGATATGAACAGATTGAAGCTATAACCGTTGATGCTAATGGCGATATCTTTTTTCAAGAAGTTTATGGTCAGGGATTAGGAGATCCGGGCAGTAGCCATGATGTTTATGTAGAGTATAACAGTTTGTTTGTTCCTTTAACTCTGTTTAGTGAAATAGGGTCTCCTGGTGCGATTATAGGTGATTATACGCTTGATCCTTATGTGATTTTTGTTAGTTATCAGAATGCTAGATATCATCTGTTTGCTTTTGATTATTCATCAGCGAGTAATATGAGTTTTGATCTTCAAACAATTACAGGAGATCCCTCTTTTCCTGTTGATACCAATTTTTCAGATGAAGGAGGACGTTCATTTGTTGATTATAAAAATGGGTATATTTATCTATATATCAGTGATGATTACATAGGTCAGTATCTATATAAACTGGATGGATTCAGCACAACAGTTCTGGATTCGCTTGATGTTAGTTCTTTACCCTATTACCCATCTTACAATTATTCTGTCCAGCAAATGATGCTTATTGAAAACGGAAGCAAATTACTGGTTGTAGGAACTCCAGGAGCATATACAGTCTCCACAAGTACATTTACTATGATTGATAACTGGTATGATGTTGATACTACAAATAATACAATTTTTGTTTTTAATGGAGCCATGGAAGACTCTGATGGAACCCTGTACGCCATGGGGGCAGAATATGACTATTTAAATGATACCCCAGTTGATGGCACTCAGAAGATTGTAAAACTTAACAGTGATGGAAGCATTTCAAATACAGATACTCTTCCCTCCTCTTACAATGGTTTTCCTGACAGAACTTATACCAGTGGGGGAAGACAACTGGCCGCAATGATTGGGCTCTTTTCATGGGAGGATAGAGTTATCTCTGTACTGACACAGGATACAAATTTTCTGGAAGTTGGAGGACAAATTATTAAGATGGACAACTGGGATCTTTCCGGATCACCCATTTCTGACAGCAGCAATTTTAATTACTTCAATCCAGTTGGTATCCTTCCAGATAACAGATTTTATATTGTGAATGAAACCACAGACTCATCCTTAGATCAGGAAGTTCTACGCATGAACAGTGCAAATGATTCTTCTGTAGAATCAAAGACATTTCTAACAGATCCGTCTGGATATGCTCCCATGCAATACTATTTTACCGATCCCAGTAGTATGATGTAATTTGAAAATAGCTTCTCTTCACTTCGGCTCAGGTAGCGGACACCTGCAGAATGGGATCATTCTGTGGGACTTTCTTAGAGAGAGAGTTTCACAGAATATCGAGTTCTCACTGTTAACCGATTCAGGATATGATGTTCCAATTAATGAAGAATCTCTCAGTATTCTGAATATCAGTCTTGAGCCCGAGAAACTTTATTGTCGAGATCGGGAGACAATGCTGTATCAGTATCTCAAGCACATCGACCCTGATCTGATTATCGTTGACAGCATCTGGTTTCCTGTGAAACCCTTACTGAATGAACTCAAAGCAAAGAAGGTATTGTTCAGCTGCTATCTGCCTTATAAATGGTTTAATCCTCCCCCCTTTCCAAATGGAGAGACGGTTTTTTTTGAACCGGATAATTTCGACCTTCTGTTTTCAATAGAGCCCGGCTTCGGATATCCTGGAAGCAGCTCCCTTCCTCCCCTGATTCATAATATGGAACACAGAATAGAACAGCCGGACCGTATCCGTTCCATTCTGAATGTACCGGCTGATAAAAAACTGGCTTTGCTGGCTCATAATGGGCATGAAGGGGAGATCAATACGATTCTGGATAAGGCTGAAGTTGATAGAGAAGATTTTTTCTTTTTTACTTTATCCCAGCTTGATCCTGTATCGAGACATCTTTTTCCACTGGTTCACTATATGGGCGGAGTTGACCTGGCCATCGGAGGATCGGGATATCATTTTTTCTATGAAACAAAATTTCATAATATTCCTTCAATTTATATTCCCCAACCCCGGATTGGAAATGAACAGCATTGGCGCCTGGAAAACAATAATGATTACCAGGGACCCTATAATGGTGCAGAACTGATGGTTGAACAAATCCTATCACTAATGTAATCATTAATCCTTCAGAACCTTTCCCCGGAGGTCACATATGCTCAAAATCGTTTCATTTCATTTTGGTGTTGGCTCCGGCCATTTTTTTGGAGGGGTCGCTCTCTGGCAGCAGTTGAAGATGATCTATGGCAGTGATTTTCACTTTATGCTGTTTCATGATCTTCCTATCGAAATCCCTTTTGAGGATGATACTCTGGAGTCGGTTTTAGTTCCTCTGGAGCCGGAATTACTGTTTTCTAAACCGGAAGCAACTGTACTGTATCAGTATCTGAATCATTTAGCTCCGGATCTTATTATTGTGGATACTATATGGGTTCCAGCAGCACCGTTACTTCACTTCTTTAAAGCAAAAAAGGTTTTTTACTCCTTTTTTATGCCGGAGTTCTGGTTTGGTGTTCATCCGTGGGATAAAGAAGGTTTTTATCCTTTTAATCCTGAGGATTATGATCTTTGTCTGGCGAGAGATCCCGTCTTCGGATTTCCAGGAAGCATCAATATTCCCCCTGTAATCAATGTACATGAAACTTTGAATAAACCACCTGAAATCATAAGGAAAGTCTTACAGGTTTCAGATGACAAGAAACTGGCTCTCATAGCCCACAATGGGGAAGAGGGAGAAATTGAAAAAATAATGGAGCAGGCAGATATTGATCCGGCTGAGTATTGTCAAAGATCCCTTTCTTCTTTTCAGGATGTATCCAATCAACTCTTTCCCCTCTCCCACTACATGAGCGGCATCGATTTAGCCATTGGCGGAGCGGGGTATCATTTTTTCTGGGAAACCAAATATTACAACATCCCTTCCATTTATATTCCCCAGCCCCGGATCGGAAACGAGCAGCACTGGCGCCTGGAAAACTGCAGCGACTATGACGGACCCTATGACGGGGCCGAAAAAATGGTGAATATGATTCTAGAGCTGTTATAACTCACATCGAAACAATGGCAACCGAACTGTTCTGGTCATCCTTCACACAGTTGCGTCCGGCTTCTTTGGCGTAGTAGAGGGCCTTGTCTGCCCGGAGGGTCATCTCTTTGAGGCTTCTATCTGTATCGGTCATATGGGCAATGCCTATGCTGGTGGTCAGGTGAAGCCCCTTATAGGCGGGGAACTCCAGTTTTTCTATTTTCTGCCGCAGCTCTTCGGCTATTCTCAGGCTGTCGTGGGGGCCGGTTCCTTTCAAAAGGACAATAAACTCCTCCCCTCCGTAGCGGCAGACTTTATCGGCAGAGCGGAATGATTTATTTAAAACAGAGCCTACTTCCTTGAGGATGTTGTCACCCGCATCATGGCCGTAATTGTCGTTTACGGATTTGAAGTGGTCCAGGTCGATCATAAGAATACTCAGATTTTTACCGGCCTGGCGCATGTTTTCGAAATCCAGCTCTCCTGTCTGATCAAAGAACCGTCTGTTTTCCAGTCCTGTGAGAGGATCGGTGCAGGCCATCTGGGACAGTTTGCTGTTGTCTTTGTTTATGTAGTGGACAAAGAAGCGCATGGAGATGATCATTCCCATGCAGAAGCTCAGAATACTGAAGATGTGGAACAGCTGTTGATGTCCCAGAACAGTTATGATCGGCCGGGGCAGATCGGTATATTCGGCTATGGAAAATACTAAAATACTGATTATCGCATACAGGGGCTTTTCAAACTGACCTTTTCCGAACAGCAGCCAGATCAGGGCCGGTACAACCAGAAGACAGTACTGAAAGCCATACTCCTTTGGGAAAAAAACAAGGGACGTCAGGCTGATATGGGTGATGTAGCTCAGAATCAGGAAGTTGGCTGCGGCTCTGGGAGGGATGGAACGGCTGAAGTAAAAGGAAACCAGATAGAAGGGAATGGCGCAGGCACTGATCAGTATCCCTGCCTTGAGCTTCAAAACCAGAAACACAAAGAGGCTGATAAATGTAATTGTTCCGCTGACAAGCGCTACCAGCTTTACAAGAGCTCTGATTCTATTTTCTTCCGAGTCGGGAAGGGAGGCTCCGGCATCTAATGCTGAATATCGATTGAACACGGAGAAAGAATAACAAATCATTGTTCATTCTGCAAGTTTATATATCATTTATTGGTGAAACAGGGGCTTAAAGATTGTGTGTATGAAGAGTTTATGGGACTTTGTTGATGAACAGGATTTTTCGTTTGGGATTGATTATACTTCCGGATATGAAAAAGTTATTACGTTATTTCGTCGTGTTTGCAGTTCTTCTTGCTGTAGCAGGCTGTAAAACATATGACCAGTCCTTTGACTGGATGGAAGGAAGCAGCATCGAAGGTGTTGCCATAACCGTAAACGGAGTAAGCCGGGGTATACTCGAGTTTTCTCTGACCAATAACAGCTCAGAAGATCAGCAGGTGGTGATTCTGCCCAGAAGCACTATCATCGGTTATCGGATGTATCTGGACAGAAATACGAATAAGGCCAGAACGCCGGGACAGTTCAAGGGGGAACCCCGTATTGTCCGTCCCATCGGGGGCAGTCAGATCAGTGACGAGGGTCAGCCTAATATCTACGGCAGTTTTAATCTGAGCTATAACGATATTACCGTTCCTCCGGGTGAGACGGTCTATACCCAGCTGTATCTGAGAAACTGGGACAGAGCCACAGAGAACTTCATTGCCCTGATCCATTTTCTGGTACGGGAGGGAGAGGTCCGCAACAGGATTGTGATGGAAATCCCAGCGCAAACCTTCTTTAATAATTCGGTCTCTGTGGAAGGCTCTGCCAGTATGCTGAAGGCCTCGCAGCCTTTGAGAACGGGCAAGTGAAACAGTGAGTCCTTGTTTCTTCTAAAGGTCTGTGAGTATACTGATTTGAATCCGGTGATAAGGGAGACAACATGTATTACTCACAGTCCTTCAAGATCAGAAACAGCGAATGCGATCCGACATTAAGCCTCAGCCCTGCGGCGGTTCTGGATTATTTTCAGGAAGCTGCAGGAAGACAGTGCATTCCCTACGGCATGGGAGTGCCCGAGATTTTCGATACATATGGAATGACCTGGGTGTTGTCGGGAATGTCCGTCTGTTTTGACAGTTATCCCTCCTGGCCTGATGAGATTGTTGTGGAGACCTGGCCCCGTACTCTGAAAGGGTTCAAGGCTTTCCGGGATTTTCTGATGAAGGATGAAACGGGAAAAATTCTGGCCAGAGGCAGCAGTGTGTGGGCCCTCCTTAATCTGGAGACCAGGCGTCCGGCCAAAATGGATTTTGTGGGAGACATTATGCCCCATGACCCGGACCGGCATGCCATTGAGAATCCGGTTCTCGGACGGATTCCCGCAGCAGATCGTTTTAATCAGGATGATGTTGTTTTCTCCGTTACCCCTTCGGATCTTGATTATAACCAGCATGTGAACAATATCCGTTATCTGATCTGGCTGCTGACCTATCTGGATGCCGATTTCACGAGCAGGAGAAAATTAAGTGAACTGAATATTGCCTTTACCGGCGAATCAACACTGGGGGATGATATCTGTCTGAAGTCCATGCTGGATGAGAACAGGGGCATGCACTCTTTTGTCCGGGTTCAGGACGGCAGGGACGTCTGCCGGATGACTACAGAGTGGCGGAATTGCTAGTACAAAAACGCCAGGTTCATGGCCATCCGGTGGAACCGTGTATCCCCCAGGCTCCCGTCGCTTCTTTCATAGTAGGTGGGTGAGTAGAAGGTGATGTATTTGGCACCTATCTCCCACAGCCCCCGCTTCATCTGTTTCTGATATCCCAAACCGAACTGCAGACCTGCATGGGCTGTATTTTCAGGTCCTGAAACAAACATATCTTCCTGACTGCCGTCGTTGATGTAGGAAGGACTTCCGGTCAGCAGGATCAGAGCCGTTCCTCCCTTGATATAAAAACCTCTGTCATCGCCGAAGAAAAGGCGCAGGCCCAGAGGAATCTCCAGAGTCTCCTGCGTATAGGTCCACAGGTCAGAACCATTCTGCACAGTGCATTTATTCCAGTAATACCCCGCACCGCTTTCCAGTTGAAAAAAGCGTCCCAGATCGGCCAACAGCAGAAGGGCAATGCCTGAGTTTACAGGGGTTGTCCTTTGTATCCCCAGTTCTGATTCGGTCCAGTCCCAGTTTCCTTTTCCCGTTCCAATGGAAGTTCCGAAGGTTCCTTCCAGACCAAAGTGAAGGGGATTGGCAGAAAGGGAGAATGCTGCCAGCAGGAGGGCAAGACCAATGAGAATCCTTTTTTTCACTGGTTCCTCCCTCTCATATTGAGCAGCCAGGTCACACACAGTTCCAACCTGTTAATCCGGATGCTGCCGCTGCTTGTCTCTTCCCATTTGTAGGAGGGGGAGGTGACGGGGTGGATAAAGTTTCCAGACAGAAGAATTTCTGATTTCTCACTATTGAACAGGCTCCAGTCCAGACCGGCCTGAAGAGCAAGCATCACAGGCTTATCAGGAGATTGGGCCACATCATTTCTGTAGGCTTCGAAGGGGAGGAATATAAGACTGGGACCGGCGCCGATATACCAGCTGGTGTTTTCAAAGGGGAGTCTGGTCTTGAAAAGAACAGGGAGTTCCAGTGACATCTGGGTGAACGTATACTCTTCTGCATCCAGAGTCTGTCCGGCCTGGACGTACACAAAGTTGATTCCCCCTTCCAGAATGAACTTTTCCCCGATACCGAAACGGGACACAAGACCGCCCCCGCCGCCGAAGCCCCATTCAAGGGTTCCCAGCTGATCGGTTTCCGTCCAGTCCCACAGCCCTT
>JAQQAM010000167.1 GCA_028532905.1 Spirochaetales bacterium | reverse complement strand
CTCCAGTCTGCCGAATCTTCAGACACAGGACTCCATACAACCCTGCAGCAGGCTGTAGAGAATCTGGAGAAAGAACTGATCAGAGAAGCCCTGAAATCCAACAGAGGCAACATGGCCAAAGCAGCCCGGAAGCTGGATATCACAGAACGGATTATGGGGCTGCGGGTCAAAAAATACGACATCGACTACAGAAAATATCGTACAAATATGTAGAACAGGTATATCTTAACTACATTAATGTAATTATTGTTATTTTTTTCATTTTGGTAAAAAAGGAGATCCCGGGGGGTCTCCTTTTTTTTATATTTTTTATTTCCTTACAATACAATCATTTATAAATTATTTTCAGGTAAAGCTCTTATTTTGGCACAAGTTCTGCAATATAGGGAGTCAGAACACAAAACAGGAGAGGTATCCTAAATGAAAAAGAGCAGGAAGATTTTTATCTTCACAATTCTCGCTTTATTACTGAGTGTCAGCGTACATGCTGATGAGCTTACAGACACACTGGATTTATTTTCAGCATCCTTTGACGCCATATGGCTGATTGTCTGCGGTGGTCTTGTATTTTTTATGCAGGCCGGATTTGCAATGGTTGAAACAGGGCTTACAAGAGCCAAGAATGCCGGTAACATCATCATGAAAAACCTGATGGACTTTTCTGCGGGAGCCATTCTGTACTGGGCTGTCGGATGGGGTCTTATGTATGGTGAATCTGCAGGCGGATTTATCGGAACCAGCGATTTCTTTCTTGCCGGCGGTGACACACTGGGATGGTTTTTCCAGGTAGTATTTGCAGCAACTGCGGCAACAATCGTTTCCGGAGCCATGGCTGAGAGAACCAAGTTCTCATCCTATATCGTTTATTCTGTAATTATTTCCGGTCTTATCTACCCCATTTCCGGTCACTGGATCTGGAACGGCGGATGGCTGAGTGCCATGGGATTCCATGACTTTGCCGGTTCTACTGTTGTACACTCTGTTGGTGCCTGGGCTGCTCTTATGGGAGCCATCATTATCGGTCCCAGAGTCGGGAAATACGTTAAGATTGACGGAAAAGTAAGTGTAAAAGCCATCATGGGCCACAACATGCCTCTGGCTGCCCTTGGTGTATTCATCCTGTGGTTCGGATGGTACGGATTCAATGCCGGTTCCACCCTGAGCGGTTCTGATCCTTCCAGCATGGCCAATGTTGCTGTGACAACAACCCTGGCTGCAGCTGCCGGTGCCATCGCTGCCATGTTTACCACATGGATTGCCTTCGGTAAACCTGATGTTTCCATGTCCCTCAATGGTGCTCTGGCCGGTCTGGTCGGAATCACAGCTCCCTGTTGGGTTGTTGGAAACGGTTCAGCTGTCATCATCGGACTGGTAGCCGGAATCCTGGTAGTAGCTTCTGTTGAGTTTATCGACAAGGTGCTTCATATTGATGATCCTGTCGGTGCCATTTCCGTACACGGTGTCTGCGGTGTCTGGGGAACCCTGGCCGTAGGTATCTTCGGAGACCTTGAGATGATCGAATCCGGCCTTACAAGAGGCGGACAGATCGGAGTACAGGCACTTGGTGCAGCAGCCGTATTCGTATGGGTAACCGTAACTGCCGGTATTCTGTTCTTCGTACTGAAAAAGACTATTGGTCTGAGAGTCAGCGAAGCAGAAGAAATGAGAGGTCTGGATATCGAAGAACACGGAACAGAATCCTATGCCGGATTCCAGATTTTCCAGAACATGTAAGGACAGGAGGCCAAAGAAATGAAATTAGTTGTAGCATATATACAGCCCGATAAACTGAACGCTGTTAAACAGGAACTGTTCAAAGATGATATTCATAAAATATCAGTCACCAATGCCCTGGGCTGCGGACAGCAGATGGGTTACACAGAAACCTACCGTGGTGTAGATGTGGAAGTGAATCTTCTGAAAAAGGTCAGAATCGAAATTGCGGTTACAGACCCCTTCGTACAGCCCACAGTGGATGCCATCATCCGCGGTGCCCGTTCCGGAGAAATCGGAGACGGTAAGATTTTCATCATGCCCATCGAAGATTCCATCAGAATCAGAAGCGGTGAGAGAGGGGAAGCAGCCATCGGCTGATCCTGTTGATCCAAAAAGTTGTTTATGAACCCGGCTTAACCGCCGGGTTTTTTCATTCCCTGCCGGCAGTTTTTCTGTACTCCCGGGGGGACAGTCCCATTTTCTGCTTGAAAATCCGGGCAAAATAATTACTGTCCTCAAAACCGCAGTTCCAGGCTATTTCAGAAATCAGCAACTCCCCTTTTCGAAGGAGTTCTGCGGCCCTTGCCATGCGCAGCTGCAGAATATACTGTCCGGGAGTGGTGGCATAGTATTTTCTGAACAGGCGGATAAAATGCTCCCGGCTGTATCCTTCCTTTTCTGCCAGTGCAGCTATATCCAGATCCTCATCAAAACGCTCTTCCATCTCTGCCAGACAGCCGGCTATTTTTTTCATCTTCAGGGCAGCCGGTGATTGACCGTCTGTGTAACAGCGCCCCAGGATAATCATCAATCGGGTCAGGTGACTTTTAAACATAGACTGGTAACCGGTTTTTTTGTCAGATATCTCATGCTCCATTTCCCGGCAGATCTCCAGAATATCTTCCATCAGAACCGGATGGACATGAAGAAGGCTGCTCCGGTTACCTGTTTCCCGAATCCTGGGTTCCATATCAAAGAGGAGTCCCACCCCTTCAATACCCCGGAACATGGGCTCACCCGGAAAATCAGAATGAAAAGGGATATTCATGACATCCAGATTCCGGCAGTCCTGAAAACCGTGAACCTCGCCCTTTCGGATAACAAACACATCCCCGGCGGCCACGGGATAAGCCACGACCCCTGTTTTATGAATCCCCCGCCCCCCGTATATGATGACAAGTTCAGAATAATCATGGCCGTGGGTTATAAAGCCTTCCTCATTGAGCCTCACGTGGCCTATGCTGAAGGGAAAATCCGGCATTCCCCGTTCGGGGGAATCCATATAGAATGTCCACATATATCAATTTTATGCTATTATTATCCCTTCAAGTCAAGGATAAAAGCATTATTTAAGCATACTATAGTTCCAGGAGGATATTATGATCCGATTCAAAGATGACCTGGAAGATGCTAAAAAACGAATTAACCTCTGGTGGGATAACAAAGAAGCGGACCGTCCGCTGCTGCAGATAATGGCGCCGCGGGAAGAACCTGTTTTCTCAATGCCTGCCAGAGAAGCAGCAGATATTCATGAGTACTGGACCCATCCCGAAGTCTCCCTCCCCCGGCTGTTCAACACTCTGGGAGCAACTTTTTTCGGAGGCGAGGCGATTCCTCTTGTTTATCCTGTTCCCGGCCGGATTGTCTCCATAACCTGTAAATACCTGGGCGCCCCCAACCGCTATATTGACGAAAGTACCACATGGTCGGAACATATTATTCATGACTGGGACAACTGCCCACCCCTGTCTCTGGACAAAAACGGTGAATGGTGGAACATCACCATGAGGAATATGAATCTGGCCGGAGAGATTATCAGAGAGAATGAACTGGAATGCTTTATGGGTCTGCCCGACCTGAACGGTCCCACCGAAGTGCTCAGCGGATTACGGAACCCCGAAAAGATGTGTATGGATCTGATTATGGAACCCGAAAGAGTTCTGGAAGCCGCCCGGAAAGTCCAGGACGCCTGGTATGAAGCCTGGAAGGAAACCGCAGCCCTTTCCTCCCCCTTCGGTACCTACTCCAGCTTTATGGGCATCTGGTCGGAAATTCCGGCCACAGACCTGCAGTCCGATTTTTCTTCCCTGATTTCAGCAGAAATGTTTGAACAGTTTATCTACCCCTTTGTGCGGGAACAGGCACAGCGCTTCCCCCGCACCGTCTTTCATCTGGACGGACCGGATATGATCCGCCATCTGGACATCCTTCTGGAGGATGAGAATATCAACGCCATCCAATGGGTTTTCGGGGCAGGAGCGGGCAGAGCCACCGACTGGATTGATCTGATGAAGCGGATTCAAAAGGGAGGCAAAGCTTTGTATGTCTACTGCGAAGAGGATGAAGTACTCACTCTGGCAGACAAGCTTGACCCCAAGGGGCTGATGATGGTCGTGACAGAGGGGAGTTCTGAAAAAGCGGCCAGAGAACTGCTGACCCGGCTAGGAGGCGGAGGCTCATAAGAGCAGACACTAGGGAGAAGCTTACCCTTTTACGGGATAGAGTTTCTCCCAGCCCATTCCGCTCAGTTCTTCACAGACTTCCTTAACCGAGGCCTTGGCCAGATCCTTGTCTCCTCCGTCCCGCAGACGGGTCAGTTCATCACTGAGGATGCTGTGAGTGCGGGGGGTGATTTTAAAGCCCAGACTGATAAAGATACCCAGCAGGATAAAACCGGCGGGAACCAGAATAAAAAGGATTTTCAGAGGAAGAAGATTTTCAGGAACCACTCCCCCTTCCCGGAACCCCACCATCTCCAGGAGGAATCCCACCAGAGGCATGGCGCCCAGTCCCTGTACCATCTTCCGGATCATAGTCATGGCTCCCGAATAGGTCCCTGACCGCTTGTCTCCGCAAATCAGCTCATCCACATCGATCACCGAAGGGAGAACCGCCCAGGGAACAAAGACTCCCGCAATTTCACCGCTCCCTATGGTGATGCATATAATAACCAGCATCCACACAGGAGAACTTTCATTCAGCAGGAAAACGGAAGACAGAGCCCCAGCCCAGATGATTAGTCCCCGGCGGTAGGCGGCCCCTTTCCCCTTTCTGTTGGCTAATTTTACATAGAGGGGAAGCATCAGAAGCTGTGTGATAACCAGAGACCCCATGGCAGCGGAGTAATGAGCCTTCATATTCAGAGAATAGGTCAGCACATAGATAAACAGAGCCATCATTATATCCATAGCCGTATAGGCACAGATATACATACCAGTGAGCCTGCGGAAAGAGCTGTTACTGAAAATGGAAATAAACTGTTTGAAGACAATACCCGGCGACAGAGGAGATGGAGCCTCTTCCGGGCAATTTTCCCTGGTGGAAAAAAAGACAATCAGCCAGGGTGAGGCATACAAAGCACCGAAAACAGCAGCCATAATCTGGTATCCCCTGTCGCTGGCTGAGATTATCAGCATAGGCAGGGTGGCAGACAGAAGGGCTGAGATCTGGCTGAAAATCATCCTGGCTCCCGAGAGTCTGGTTCTTTCCCTGTAGGAGGAGGTAATCTCCGCATTAATGGCCGAATAGGGCACCATCACCATGGTGAAAACAGTGTTGAAAAAGAGATAGCTCCCGCCGTAGTAGAAAAGAGCAGTCAGATCCCGCCCTCCACTGACAGGAAGCCACATCATAAAAAAGGACAGGAACACCGGTACTGGCGCCAGCAGGAAAAAGACCCGGCGCCTGCCGAAGCGGCTTCTTGTTCTGTCGGAAAGGGCTCCCATCAGAGGGTCGGAAATGGCGTCCCAGACCTTACCCAGAGCAAAAATCAGTCCTGCTGTTGAGGGAGAGAGCCCCACGGTCTGGGTCAGATAGAACATATAGAATGCCCCGATCAGGACAAAAGATCCGCCGCCGAACAGATCGCCGATGCCGTATCCCGCCAGGGAGGGGAAGCTCAGTTTTTCAGTATCATTCGAACCGGTATGTCCAGTGTTAGTCTCCATTTGTTCCGCTTACTCCTCCAGGGGGCTTATTGATCTGTTTTCTCCTCTGATTCCGGGACAGGCCCCCCGGGATGCAGCGGGTGAATCGGGATGACATATCATCCATTTGTTTTTCATAAAAAGGAGGCTGCCGGGGGCAGGTGTGTCCTCCAGTTCCGTATTGGTTCCCTCGGGCAGAATAATCAGAGAACGGAAATTTTCCCGTCCCGTCCGGCAGGGGGCCAGATGAAGGGTTGTGGAGTAGAGTTCGACAGCGGTTCCCCGGGGAACAAAAAAGAAATGCCCCTTTGAGGAATCCCATTCCCAGCCGGCTTCTCCGCCTTTGCGGATATCCCCGCTGAACCCGAGAAAAAGGACCAGGGGAGTCAGGGCTACAATATACTCATGCCCTTTATGGTATTCCATGCCGTTCATCTTCGTGTTGTTTCCGCAGCAGCTGCCAATTTCAAGAGGCATTCCCCCGGCAAGATCCTGTTCCAGCAAGCGCTTCCAGGACTGTTTTTCGCTTGAAGGGTAATGGGCAATGTACACAGGTCCTTCCGGATCAATTGTCTTTTCGGCCCAGTCCGTCAATCCGGCCAGGCCGGGTATCTCCGCTATCCTGCCGTAGAGGCGGAAATGATCCTCTTCCACAGTGCTTACGGGCTCAGTGTTTCTCTTTCTCAGTGCATTAAGCAGCTCTTCCTGGTCTCTATTCATATACAGATCTCCCTGATTGTATTCCTCACTCAGAGAGCGGCCAGAGAGGCAAACAGATCTGAGTATTCCGAGTTCTTCCGGTAAAAAACAGGGGGCTGTCCAATGGGAGCCTCAACTGTATTCCAGCCGGATTCCATCCTCTTGCCACTCCACAGGTGAACCCACTCCCCTTCGGGAATGTATACCTTCCAGGAGGTCTTTCCTTTCTTAATGACCGCTGCAATCAGCATATCATGACCGTAAAAATACTGGTAACGGAGTTTTCTCAAAGTTCTGTCTTCAGGATTGACCAGCCAGCCGTGGCGCATCTGGGGCATCCCTTTTTCCCTGTATTCAACAGACAGAGCCTGATGGTAGGGTTTCAGGGCATTATAGATACCCGCAAAACGGGCCAGATGCGTCAAACTTTCGGCATCAGAATTAAAGAGCCATCCCTTATAGGGACGGTTCCCCTCGTGAGTCCGCATAACAGGGCTGAAGCAGCTTGTTTCCGCCCAGCGCATAAACAGCTCTTTGCTCCGCTTCAGATAGGCAATGGATGTATAGCCTCCCAGATCTGAATGGACATTGCCGTAACCCGAATACCCCAGAGAGAGGCTGCCGGGAATAATGGTGGGAAATCCCTGATGCCGGCTCCAGTTCACAAGCTGGTCTCCGTTCCAGAGGCTCACCGCGTGGGGGGCGCTCCCCGAATAGGCGCTGCGCATAAAGACAAACATGTCATGGGCCCCCGCTTCCAGGCAGGCCTCCCTGTTAATCCGCGCCCATTCCACTGTATACCGGTTATGGTAGGTCTCGGCTGATTCTCCGGAATAAACCACCGCATCGGCGGGAATATACTCACCAAAGTCGGCCATCCAGCCCTTGAGGCCCGTACCGATCATGTATTTTCTGATAATTCCCTTAAGCCATTCGGTGGCTTCGGGATTGGACAGATCCACCATGGCTGCCGGAAATGTAGTGATGGTGACATAATAGTCTCCACCCTCTGCATTCTTTATGCAGTATCCCTTTTCTTTGGCCTCAGCGTATAAATCACCCTCCAGAGCCAGAAATTGATTGATATAACCGAGATACCGGACTCCCCGGGCTTCCAGATCCCGGATATACGCCGGCAGATCGCCGTATAGTTTTTCGGCAGGCTTCCAGTTCCAGAACAGCTGCTTGCCGAAACTGGTCATGCGGATGCCTTCCCAATCCTGACACCATATGGCGGAGACTGGAACCCCTGAATCCAGGGCATCTGCCAGCTTGGCTTCCGTTTCTTCCCGTCCTCCCTGGATTCCGAGAATCATACCGTCTGTGACCCAGTCGGGCAGATCGGGCTGACGCCCTATAAAAGCGCTTAAACCTTCCACCAGTGCGGCAGGGGAATCACTGCAGCCGACTCTGATACAGACTGTAGGCTCCCAGAACACAAGACGCTGGGTATTCCCTTTTCTGAAATCCAGTTCCGTATAGGCCGTGGCTTCGCTGTGAACCCAGCGCCCGTCTGTACTGACATAGCTGGGCTGAGAGACGTAGCTTGTGTACCAGCTGCCGCCGTACCCCTTCTGCAGTTCAGCATTGAGACTGATAAAATCCTTACCTCGGCCCAGACCGGGCTCCATAACCCAGATGGGAACCTTCCGTCCCTTCATATCCAGGTAGGAGTACTGCTGACCGCAGCCGTAAATCGATTCCCCCTCTCTGGAAGAGAGATTCACCTCCAGCCTGTTGTCCCCTTCCTTACTGTTTTCCAGCTCCAGCTTCAGATGTTCCCGGGGGATTATACCCTCGGTCGAAACAGATGCCCTGAGCCGGATATCTTTATCAAAGAGAATGACAATTTCCTTCTCATCTGCCGCAACCCGGGTCCAGGAGACCGGTTGCCTCATTTTAAGCTTACTGTCTTTAATTTTGAAAAGACCGTAGTTAAACTTGTACCGGCCCGTTCCCTGTCCTCCCGCTACAGCGGGATGTTTTTCAGTATGGGAAAGGATTTCCCTGTTATTATAAAGCAGGCGGAAGCCGCCGTTTATATCCTCCAGTCTGAGCATTCTTACTTTCTCCTTTATTTCCGGATGCAGCCGGCGGTCAGCCCTTTACAGCTCCTGCAGTCATGCTGGATACGATCTTCTCATTAAACAGTGTATAAATGATCACACTGGGAATAATGGACAGGACTATAGCCGCATACATGCTGGTGTAGTCCGTCTGAAACTGGCTGGTAAAGAAACGGATACCCAGCTGGATTGTCCGGGACGATTCGGATGAGGTCAGAAGGAGAGCCATGATAAACTCATTCCAAGCATAGATAAAACAGAGTGTTCCCGCTGTTGCCAGTCCTGACTGAGTCAGAGGAAGAATCACCTTGGTAAACCGCTGATGAAACCTGCATCCGTCTATGATGGCTGCCTCTTCCAGTTCCTGGGGAATTCCCCCCATAAAATTGGTTAAAAGAAAAATAGAGACCGGTATATTGATGGCACTGTAAACGATAATCAGAGCTAGGAGTCTGTCGTACAGCCCCAGTACCCGGATCACCGTAAAATAGGGAACCATAAAGGAGATAATGGGTATCAGCACACCAGCGGTGACCATGGTGTAGATAACTTCCCGTCCTCTGAACTCCACCCGGGAAAGGATGAAGGCTCCCATGGATGTGACCGCCAGATTCACAACAACCGCAAACCCCGCCACCAGAATCGAATGGAAAAAGAGACTTCCCAGTTTTGCCGTTGCCATGGCGTCGGCATAGTTTTCAAAATGCCAGATTTCGGGCAGTCCGAAAGGATTGGTCTGGAGATCCAGATTCGTCCCTTTGAATGAGGCCAGAAACAGCCATAGCAGAGGATAAAGTGAAATAAAAAGGAAAAAACCCAGAAATATCCATTTCAAAATATTCTGCAGCGTCGTAACAGCTGCATTTTTATTGCTTACCATTGATTCTTCCCCTCCTTACTGGGATACACTGGCATTGTCGTTATCTCGGAACAGACGCCTCATGACAATGATCACCAGAGTCCCCATAATGATAAGGATGGTACCGGTTGCCGTGGCTTCTCCGTAATTGAAGGCCGCCATTTTGTTGTACAGCAGAAGACCCATAACTGTCGTGCTGTGGGCGGGTCCGCCGTTGGTCATAAGAAAAGTCGCTTCAAAGTGGCGCATGCCGTAGGCCATGGCCAGAGTAATTGCCGTGATCAGCGTTGTTTTTACCATGGGAATAGTGATATTCATTTCCTGCTGGAAGACATTGGCGCCGTCAATCTGAGCTGCCTCATAAAGAGAGACAGGAATGGACATGACAGAAGCCAGAATAATAATCATGAAATAACCGATATACACAACCTCCTGGAACATAACCGCCGGGAGGGCAGTGCCGATCTGACCGAGCCAGTTGACCGGCTCATTACCGAATATTCCCAGAAAAGCGTTCAAAACACCGTAACTGGGATTGTAGATGGCCCGCCACATCATGGCGATGGCCACACCGGAAATAACTTTCGGAAGAAAGTAGATAACCCGGAGGCTTTTCCAGAATCTGGGCTGTCTTGCCAGTATGAAGGCAACGCCAGCCGCCAGGGGCACCTGTATAAAACCGTTGACCAGGGCCCAGAGAAGATTATTCTTTACTGATTTTAAAAAGATTTCATCTTTCAGGAGGTTTTTATAATTCTCCCAACCGACGAAAGAGGGTTTTGTAATCCCGTTCCACTCCTGATAACTGAGACTCAGGTTATACAGCAGGGGGAATAGAAAAAAAAGGATATACAGAACCATCATGGGAAGCAGAAACAGGATGATCTTGCCTGTATTGTTTTCCCTTACCATATATGTTCTCCTGAAAGAGGACGGAAGCACAAACCTCCGTCCCCGTATGTTGGATAAAATTTTAGTTTATTTATTTGCCTTATCAAGCATTTCTACGAATTCAGCTGGTGTGGCATCACCCAGAGCCATCTTGCCCAGAGCCTGACCGAATTCACTGACCACTTCGGCTTTGAATACACCGGCCAGATGTTTATTGGTGAAGGCGGCAGAGTTGGCGGCTTCGATAAAGCTCTTCTGAAGAGGATCATCAATCATTGCACTGTCAAACTTAATGGCGAACATGGAACCTGCTTCCTTGGAGATCCTGGCAACATTGTCAGGAGCAGACATCCACTTGGTAAAAGCAACAATGGCTTCATGTTTGGCAGGGTCGGATTCTCTGAGGTCTGCAGCAATCAGGTTGGTCTGAAGAAAACCGATCTGGGCACCGGCGTTGCTGCCGGCTGCAGGAGCGGAATCCACCATGGTATTGGCATAGACTTCGGGGGCATCATTTTTCACCCGGCCGATGTACCAGGGGCCGTTAATGAACATGGCAGTTTCACCGGCCAGAAAATGACCGCCTGAAACACCCGCATCACCGCCGATGGCATCGATGGATGTATTGCCGTCGGAATACAGTTCCAGAAGCATTTCTGCCGCTTTGACATAAATTGGATCAGAAAGAGGTTTGTCCCATGCAGAAGGTCCGCCGAGGGATGCGACAAAATGGGAATACCAGAGCATGGAGGTCCAGGCATTGGACCCGCCGGTCATCTGTGAAGTGGGGATAATGCCTGCAGCTTTCAGCTTGGCCATGACATCCTGCATTTCTGACCAGTTTGAGGGGATGGAGGCTCCGGCTTTATCAAAGAGTGCCTTGTTGTACCAGACAGGAGTGATAGCCACTTCATAGGGAAGGGATTTCAGCATACCTTTGTGAGTGGCCTGGGCTATGGTTCCTTCGTTATACATAGCCTTCCAGTCGGCATCCATTACTTCATTGAAATCAAGGATTCCGTCAGAATCATAATAGGCCAGAGATGTGGGAGAGGGGTTGATGGTGAAAAAGTCCGGAATAATTTTGGCGGCGATAGAGGTTCTGATTTTCTCCCGGTAACCGTCATAGTTGGGCTGTTCCTCAACTTCCACTTTGATGCTGCCGGCATTTTCCTCGTTAAACTGCTGTACCAGAGCAGCCACGGCCGGAGCCTTAGAGTCTTTTCCAACCCAGATACTGGGCCATTTAATGGTCACTTCGCCTTGTTCCTGCTGTCCCCCTGCAAATGCGAATGATGAGATCAGAACGACGAACAGTACAAAGATCAATCCTTTTTTCATAAAACAACTCCTTCGTTTTAGTTACTTACTGTATGTAAATAATAAAACCATGGAATATTAGGGCTGTCAAGAAAATTATATTACCGAAAAGTTCAAAATAGATCGAAAACGATCACTACTATGATTGTAACAGAGCTTTTGGCGGATGAGAAGAATTATTATGGGAAAAATTATTTTAACAGGTAGTTTCTGAAAACCAGCTCCGCCGCCCCCCGGCTTCCGGCACTGGAATCATAGGGCATAGGCCGTATACTGAGATCCGTCTGCCAGCGGTTGGAGGGATTTACTCTCAGATACTCTTCGGCTTTGGCACACAGATACCGTCCCAGCTCTTCATGCCTGCACAGAAACACAAAGGTTTCCGGAGCAAACACACTGGTCAGATTGCGCACCACCTGAGCCAGAACATTGGCTTTTTCATCCAGAACAGCCTGTGTTTTTCGGGAAGAGAAATCGATTCTGGCCCTCAGGTCATCCGGTGTAGGCGCCTCAATCCTGTGTCCCAGATCCGCAAGAATGGCTTTTTCCGACAAATACGCCTCCAGACATCCTCTATTTCCACACTCACAGCTGCGGCCGTGATAATCCACCGAGAAATGCCCTATTTCGATGGAAGTTCTGTTATCAGTAGCAAAGACCTGGCCTTTATTAATAAAGGCGCCCCCTACCCCGCCCCGCATCAGAAAGGCAAAAGCCGAATTATATTGCCCGATTCTACCGAAATGGTACTCCCCGTAGGCTATGGCTGTGGTGTTGTTGCAGACGGTCACATCCAGCCCCAGCCGGTCTTCGTATATTTTTTTGATATTCAGTTTCTTGAAATTGTCAAAGCGGGAATAATGGACTGCTTCTCCTGAAAGGACATCCACCTGACCGGGCACACCGATGCCCAGCCCCAGAATTCTTTCCCGGGGAATGTCAGCCATACGGATAATCTGTTCCACTTTTTCAATCATATACAGGACCGTATTTTCCCAGTCCCGGTCGCCATCCAGACTGATGATCTCTTCTATTATGATATCGCTGTTGAAGTTTTCAATGGCAAAGGAAGCGCCTCCAGACCAGAATTCCATCCCCAGGGAATAAAGAGATTCGCTGCAGAGTCTGAAGAAGACGGGCTTTCTGCCCTTCTTGTCCCCTGTATCCACTTTCTTGTCAAAGGGCTCGATCCAGCCGCCGTCCTCAAGATTCTTGAAGGTCCGGAGCACAGTGGGAGCTTTCAACCCCGTTGCCGCAACAACCTGACTCTGGCTGATTCCCTCTGATCCCCGGATCATGGACAGAATCATCTTCTCGTTGCTCTCTCTGATATCACTGTTTCTCATGGGGTTGGAATCGCTCATTTTTTTCCTTCACTGTCTGCGTCCGATTCGGGCAGAGGACAAATACTTGTGTTATGTAAATAATACATCACAATCCTAAGCCCCTCAAGAGTATCCGGCCCCCCTGCCCCCGGGGTGAGGCAGCAGGAAAGGATCAAAATGAAGGTTTCTCCATTTTTTTCTTTACAAATATCTCTTGTAATGCTACTTTCTTTTTGATTAGTTACAGTAAGTAAGTATAAGGAGTTTGTTCTATATGGATCAAAACGAGATAAAAAGGCTGGAGGAAAAAGCCAGAGAAATCCGTATTAAAACCATCGATGTTATCGGTAATCTGGGTGTGGGTCATATCGGAGGATGCATGTCTGTCATCGAAGTACTGACCCTTCTCCACTACAAAACAATGGATACGGATCCGAAAAATCCGAATAAAGAGGTCAGAGACAAGCTGGTCCTCTCCAAGGGACATGCAGGGCCTGCTCTGTACTGTATCCTGGCAGACAGGGGATTCTTCCCGGAAGACTGGCTCTACACACTGAATGTGGGAGGCACCAGACTGCCCAGCCACTGTGATATGAAACGGACACCGGGTATAGATATGACAACAGGCTCTCTGGGACAGGGACTTTCTGCCGCAGTCGGCCTGGCACTGGGAGGACGGATCAACAATCTGGACCGGCATGTTTTTGCCGTTATCGGTGACGGAGAATCCCAGGAGGGACAGAACTGGGAGGCAGCCATGACCGCCGCCCACTACAATCTGGACAACCTGATCGCCTTCACCGACTACAATAAAATGCAGATTGACGGCTATACGAAAGATATTATGAGTCTGGACAGCATTGAAAGTAAATGGACCGGTTTCAACTGGCATACCCTCCGTGTGGACGGTCATGATATGGCTGCCATCGATGATGCCGTTGAAAGAGCCAAAGCTGTGAAAGGCAGGCCCAGTATGATCATCCTGGATACCATTAAAGGAAAGGGCTGC
Organism: Spirochaetales bacterium; assembly: GCA_028532905.1. Classification (GTDB taxonomy): domain Bacteria; phylum Spirochaetota; class Spirochaetia; order DSM-2461; family DSM-2461; genus Oceanispirochaeta. The sequence continues at coordinate 2,598 of JAQQAM010000167.1, read as the reverse complement.
AGCTTCGCGGAAGGAGTTTTGAGCAACCATAACATGGTCTACAGCCGGGAACAGGCCGATGAGGCCATCAGATTACTGAAGGGAGAGGCTTGAAACATGGCGGATACAAGAGATTTAAGAGAAGTTTACAAAGATACACTCTGCACCCTTGCAGAGGAAGATAAAAAGATCTGCATTGTTGAGGCGGATCTTATGAATGCCACCGGCACACCGGGATTCAAATCCCGTTTTCCGGAAAGAGCCTTTGATGTAGGTGTGGCAGAAGCCAATATGGTGGGTGTCGCCTCGGGTCTGGCGGCTGCCGGCATGATCCCCTTTGCGGCCTCCTTCGGCTGTTTTGCCGCCAGGAGAGCCTATGATCAGTTTTTCCTGTCCGGCAACTATTCCGGTCTGAAGGTTAAACTGGTGGGTACGGATCCCGGCGTATCGGCTATCTACAACGGCGGAACCCATATGCCCTTCGAAGATATTGCCATGATGCGTGCCGTTCCCGGACTGACCATACTGGAACCCTGTGACAGGCGCTCTCTGGAAGAGCTCATCAGACAGGCGGCTTATCTGGAAGGTTCCGTCTATATCCGGCTCCACCGCAAGGGGGGGCTGAGTCTCTATGATGAAAACACAAGCTTCGAAATCGGAAAGGGTGTGGTGGTCAGAGAGGGGACCGATCTGACCATAATAGCCGCCGGACTTGTACTGATGGAAGAAGCGGTTAAGGCCGTAGAGATTCTGGAACAGAAGGGAATCTCGGCCGCTCTGATCGATATGCATACCATCAAGCCTCTTGATAATGATCTGGTACTGGAGTACGCCGGAAAAACCGGAGCTGTACTGACCTGCGAAAACGGCCAGGCAGCAGGAGGCCTGGGCGGAGCCGTTGCAGAACTGCTGTGCGACACAAAACCGGTTCCCCTCTCCCGTCTGGGAGTGAAAGACGAGTTCGGCCAGGTGGGAACTCTGGATTACCTGAAAGAAGCCTACGGTTTTACAGCAGAGAATATCGTAAAAGAGGCGGAAAATCTGGTGAAAAGGAAATAGTCCCTCTGTCATCCGGTCTGTCAGAAGACAGGCCGGCAGATAGCTATCAAATTGCAAGGAGTAAATGAATGTCAGATATAATTAGAATCGCCATTGCCTCGGACCTCTCAGGTTTTCCTCTGAAAAAAGCCATAGTGGAACACCTGGCTGCCAACAAGAACGTGGAAGTCATAGACTTTGGTATTGAATCGGAAGCCAAACCCCAGCCCTATACGGTACAGGCTCCCAAGGTAGCCGGAGCGGTACAGTCGGGTGATGCCGACAGAGGTATACTGATCTGCGGAACAGGACAGGGTATGGCCATTGTGGCCAACAAACACAAGGGAGTCTACGCCTGCGTTGTGGATTCTGTATTTTCCGCCGAACGGTCCAAAATCATCAATAATGCCAATGTGATTACCATGGGCGGCTGGGTCACCGCACCCTTTCTGGGCACCCAGATTGTAGATGCCTGGCTGAGCGTGGCCTTCACCGAGAAGATGGAGTTTAAAAAAGATTTTCTTACTGAAAAGTTCCAGGAAGTGAAGGAGTTTGAAGATAAAGTCTTTCAATAGGACTGTTCTGATCTGCACAGAGCCGCTGTAAAGGCGGCTTTTCTTATTTATAAAAGATATAAAAGAGAATAAAAACCCGCTGCCCTCAGAGCAGCGGGATAAAGACACTATGTGGTCAGCTTATCCACCGAAGCATCCATAAAATCCTTGTTCTTGTCCCCCACCCAGTAGCGCTCTCCGGCAATACACCAGATAAAGCACAAGGGCTCATCATGACTGAACACGGGATGGTAGTTGAGCACGGGAATGGTTATATGATCCCCTGTTTCCACAGAGCGGACGAAGGTCTTGTTTTTCTCGTCTTCATAAACTTCCATGGCTCCCCTGCCCTCGATAAAACTGTAGACCTCTTCCTGGTCGGTATGATTATGGGGGGGATAGGCCCGGGTTCTGTCCTCATAAAAGGTATAACCCACCATAAACTTATTGGCATTTTCAGAGACATCAAACATCTTGTAGACCACTTTCCGCTCCAGATAGCGGATGCGCTCCTCATCTTTGATGCACTCTTCATACCGGGCATGGTATGGTTCATAGACCTCCTCACCCAGGGCTCTGTAGACATACAGGTGAACATCATCCTCTGAGTTTTTAACAGCCTGCCAGGAGGCCCCCACAGGGATATAAAGCATATCGTAGTGCTTCAGTTCATATTGTGTTCCGGCAACAACCACTTCCGCTGCCTGTCCGAGATTGGCCAGAAGGACTTCTTCTTTGTCACTTCCCATCAGGGGGGATGCGCCGTCTGTGATTCTCATATCGGCTGCACTGAGCCAGTTGAGATTACTGTTCTCCTGATTGAATAATTCACGGATAATGCAGCCGCTGCCGTCTATATTGAATTTTTGACCGTCTTTAACAGAGTTCATAGAGCTCTCCTTATATTTACTTTCTGTAAGTAAATATATAACACTCAGAATGGATGCTGTAAAGGAAAAGCTTCAAAAACGATCATTTTCATAAAAAGAAAGAACAAATCAGGACAAAAATCCTTTACAGAGACTGA
>JAQQAM010000166.1 GCA_028532905.1 Spirochaetales bacterium | reverse complement strand
ATCCAGTGTTTTCAGGTAGTCTTCCACAAAAAGAGTTTTGCACTGGGGAAGACCCGGGAAGTTTTCAGACCTTTTTGCGGCTTCCGCCATCTCTCTGGTGGGGCCGCCGCCTCCGTCTGCCCATCCGTAAAGAAACAGACTCTCACCGAAGGTGTTTTTCTCCTTAAACCCCTCCCAGTTTTTCCGGATGATCTCCGGACGGCAGTCTCCTGCAAAATGGGTGGGAGGAAAATGGGTCAGGATTTCCGATCCGTCTGGACCTCTCCATTTAAAGGTATTGTAGGGAAAATCATTTGTATCATTCCAGATATTCAGCTTGATGGAGGAAAAGTAATGAATTCCGCTTTTCTTCAGGATCTGAGGCAGTGTGTACATAACACCGAAAACATCAGGCAGCCAACAGACTTCGGTATTGATACCGAATTCCTCCTGATAGAATTTCTTACCGAACAGAATCTGCCGGACCAGACTTTCGGCTCCCAGAAGGTTTCCGTCGGGTTCGATATACATCCCTCCCGTCACTTCCCATCTTTTTTCTTTAATCCGCTGCCTGACTTCTTCAAAAACAGCAGGATACATTTCCTTGAGTTTCTCAAAAAGATAGGGCTGGGAAGATGAAAATTTGAAATCAGGATACTCCCGCATCAGGCTCAGCATATTACTGGCAGTGCGGCAGTTTTTACGGAAAGTCTCCTTGACAGGCCACAGATATACCACATCCAAATGGGAGTGGCCGCAGATATTCACAATGCCGCTGCTGCGGTAGAATTCGGTTTCATAGACATTCTTTTTCAGGTAATCCGAAGCCTTTCTGCAAAGGGTTCTTGCCTCATTTCTGCCGGAAAAACCGGGTCCGAGAATCCGGCAGGCTTCTTCCAGATGATGAAGAAGAAAGGCTTCCACCTCCAGATTGCTGTCATCTTTCCAATAGGCCATATACGCATTGAGAATAAACCGGGCATCCTGTACAAAGTCCGACAGGATCTGATCCATCAGCATAAACCGGGCCTGCCGGAAGGTATGCAGAACCCTTTCATCCTTGCTTCTGGCATCATAGGGATAGTTGATAACGAAAGCTTCCATCTCCAGAAGGAGTTTATCACCGGCCTTGAACTCGTTTTTGAGCGGAACAATCCGGCGGTACCGGTCCAGCCCCTGCCAGGCCCGGCCGTTCAGTTTCAGCTGACACTCACCGCCGTCCAGATCAATATCCAGAACAAGCTCCTCCCCTTCACCGGGATTCAGAGCGCCGGGAATAATCAGTTCTTTCTCAAAAAAAGCGGTGACATCTTCTCCGCCCCACTGGTCTCCCAGCTGAAGAAACTGCCAGTCCGGATCGAGTTGTTCATACTCTCCTTCACGAACAAGGCGGCTTCGTCTGTATTTCCACTGATCTATGGAAGAGGAATTGAAATAGACAAGTTCCTCAGCCCTTTCTATATGGCGCTCCACCCAGTTGTGGGGCATATCCGCGCTGCGGTCGGGGTCATTCGGTTTTCGTTTAGGCATGGTTCATCCCTTATATTAGGCTTTTAGTAGGTGCACTCTCTAGCGGCTTCGGCAAAGGCCGCAACCAGTTCGGGCTTTGCATCAAAAAAGTGATCAGAAGGCGATATGATATAACCGCCTTCCAGCCCGCAGGCTTCAAAACAGCGCTTAACCTCTGCTTTGGTTTCCCGGGGTGTGGACTTCAGGAAATATTGTCCCTGATCAAAACCGCCGATAAAGCAAACCTTGTCCCCGATGCGCCGGAAGGCTTCCGCCAGGTTCACATCCGCCCCCATTCCAGGAGGAGTGAGGGTTTCCACGGCATCAGTTCCCATGGCCACGATGTCTTCCAGAATGGGCATCATTCCGCCGCAGGTGTGATAGACAATCCGCTGATCCGCCTTATGGGCGGCGGCGATCACTTCTGAATCGAAGGGGGCGACAAATTCCTGAAAAATCCCCGGTGATATGACCGTTGTTGACGCATCTCCTCCACCCAGTTCCAGAAGCTCCATGGGTGCTCCCTTCATGGAATTCAGATAATGGATTTTTCTGTCTCTCAGAAAACCGAGAAGTTCCTTGACCCACTGGGGGTCATCAAAGGTTTCCATAATAAGGGGTTCAATACCGTATAGGATGGCTCCATCCTGCCAGCAGCCGGGCTGACCGTAAATATCAAAAGCCGGCACGATAGAACGGCAGATTCCCTGTTCTCCCAGATCCCGGGCATGTTTTTCCACCTCAGGGATATCACAGATAAAACGGGGTGCATGTCTGGCGATAATATCCAGATCATTTTTGTTTTTTAAAAGGTGCTCGGAAACCCACCGGGTGTACTCATTGTGCTGAATCACCATTGTGAGATTTCCTGAGGGAGTTTCGATGTTGTACCGAATGGTTCTGTAATCGGGATCACTCAGTTCTTCTGAACTGATGCGCCAGTCATCCGCCACAATACCCTCGTAACCGGTTGTAGAGGTATCCGACCAGTACTGTCCCTGATCAGGTTTATAGGGCCAGAACCAGTCAATCCGATCCATGCCGTATTTTTCAAAAAACTCAGCCTTACCGGCGCCGTCCTCATATTTATTGAGGTAGTAATCCATCACATTGTGTGTGGTGACAGGAAGCCTGTCTGGCTTTCTGTTTTCCAGAGCGGCAATAAATCTCTGTTTCGTTGTCATATATTTAACCTTTAACAGCCCCGGCAGTGAGGGCTCTGATAATAAATTTCTGAAGGAAAAGCACCAGAAGAACAGCAGGAAACAGTCCGATCACACTGGCAGCAGCCAAATAGTGGGTGGACACATCCTGATAGGAGCCCTGAGCCTGCAGGATACCGACAGAAACAGGGTACAGTTTGTTATCACTGATCAGAAAGAAGGGGATAATAAACTGACTCCAGGCATTGATGCTGTTGAAAATCGTCGCACTGGCAATTCCCGGAACGGCTGTGGGAATAATAACCTTCAGGAGTGTGGCAAAACGGGAACAGCCGTCTATATGGGCGGCCTCATCCAAATCCCGGGGAATGGCATCGAAAACACCTTTCATAAGGAATGTGGTAAAAGGCAGGTGGATGGCAATATATATCAGTGCCAGACCACTGTAGGTATTCAGCAGGTGCAGCTTCGAATAGTACCAGTAAATGGAAATACTGATGATAATGGGAGAAATCATCTGAAAGAAAAGAACACCCATCATTACAAGCTCTTTTCTCTTGAAATTTCCTCTGGACAGAGCAAATGCCGAGGGAAAGGCTGCCAGTAGCACACCAATGGATGTTGTGATGACCAGCTTGGCAGAATTGGCCAGATACATATCCATCCGGACATTTTTTATAACCCTTCCGAAATTCTCCAGAGTGGGCCGTTTGGGGTAGAAGTTAAACAGATGAACCTTATCCAGGACTTCTGCTTCAGTCTTCAGGGACATGGCAAAAATATAAACAACGGGGAGCAGAAAAAAGACCAGGAGGATGACGTAAAAGATATAAATGAAAACCTTCTGCGTTGGAGAATAATGTCTATCCACGGTTTTCCTCCTTCATCATTCTGAGATAAATGGCTGTAAAAATAGTCGATGAGAGAATCATAAGAACCGCATAAACAGCACCCTGCCCCAGATTCAGCCTCAGGAATGTAGACTTATAAGTCTGGAGAGAAAGCACTGTGGTGGAAATACCGGGACCGCCCTTGGTGAGAGCCCAGATGGCATCGTATGTATTCACAGTTGAAATTGTGATCAAAACAAGATTGATCATAAGCATGGGCTTCAGCATAGGCAGCGTAATGCCCCAGAAACGTCTGAAAGAACCGGCGCCGTCAATGGATGCCGCTTCATAGAGCTGGGGATCAATACCCCTTAAGGCTCCATACTGCATAATACCGCTGAACCCCGTCCCTCTCCAGACGTTGGCGATAATGGTTGCCACCAGTGCCCAGGAGGGATTGGTCATGAAGGATATTTTTTCAGCTCCGAACAGTTCCAGTGTATTATTGATGACCCCCCAGGAAGCGCTGCTGTACAGCAAATTCCAGGTAATACCGGCAATAACACCGGGAACAACCCAAGCAGTGATCATGGCCAGTTTTAATAAGCCCATTCCTTTCAGATGGGTTTCCAGAAGAAGTCCCACCAGCAGCCCCAGAGTCAGCTGACAGAACACAGTAAAAATGACGAAGATCACGGTGTTGCGCAGTACCACGGGCAGATCAGGATCTGTCAATACCGCTTCATAGGAGCTCAGAGAAAACTTGACATTCGCCAGACCGATTCTGGCATTAGTGAAGCTGAGTCTTATAGCATCCAGAAGAGGAAACAGGTAAAACAGAGTTAAAATTATTAAAACCGGCAGAAACCATTGAAGAATCCACCGCTTGTTATGTTCAATCATTAAAATATCCTTAAACAGAATCAAAAGGGGGCCGGAAGCCCCCTTCCTCATAAAGAGTACAGTCTAGTTTTTGGCGTTGTAGCTTCTGACTACCTTGCTGTACATTTCATCAACGGTCTCAGCCACATCGCTGCCGGACAGGATCTTGCCCATGGCTTCTTCAATCAGACTTTCCACTTCGGGATACATGGAGGTAGCGGGTCTGGCTCTACCCACTTCCAGTTCCTTGTAAATGACTTCGTAGAAGGGGCTCTTGAAGGCTTCGGCTGAGAACACATCCTTACGAACAGGGATATATCCGTGACGGGGGAGTCTGTCGGCCATGGCATCTCTGCTGGTATAAACAGCATTTACAAAATTAACAGACTCTTCCAGTTTCTTTTTATCTCTGGCAAGAAAACCGAAAGTCCATCCGCCGTAGATATTGGATTTGCTTCCGTCCATAGAGGGGAGAGAAGTGTATTCCCATTTTTCAGGATCCAGTCCGCCCTGTTTCCAGGAACCGGCGATAAAACTGGCCACATTATCTGCTTTGGCTTCCGCTTCAAGCTCATTGTGGTCATAACCGATCATTTCTGAAGGCATGGCACCTGCATCAACCAGCTCTTTAATAAAAGAGAAGGAGTTGATCATGGCATCCCGGTTTTTGCCTTCTCCGAATACAGGTCTGTAATTGTCTGCAGCATCAAAGAGAACGGCCCCCTGCGCCCAGTAGGAAGGAAGAAGACAGAAGGCTGCGGCAGCCCCTTTTCCCTGTGTCAGGAAGGCATCTTTATCGATTCCTTCGGCTTTGAGGGTATCATTGAGAGCAAAAACATCATCCCATGTTCTGGGAGCGACTTTTACATAGTCTGTGTTGTAGTAATAGAGAAGCAGTCCGGTTTCAGCCCACAGGTTGTACTGTTTACCGTCCCGTACTGTAACTATTTTTGTGAAATCAAAAAACTGATCTTTGTCTTCCTGTGTCAGATAATCATCGATGGGAGACAGAACTCCGGCTTCATGAAAGTTTCCGACCCACTGTGAGTCGATATTGGCAAAATCGTGGGGATTACCGGCAATAGCGGCTGTGATCAGCTTGGTCATGGCCTGTGCGGTCTGCCCCCCTGGAATACCTTCGATTTCAACATACACATCGGGATGTTCTTCAGCCCAGGCCAGAATAGCCTGTTCATAATACTCTTTTCTGGACTCCACACTGGAAGCCATTGTGTTCCAGGAACCGATCAGGGCTCTCAGCTGTACAGGGGCACCGGGAGTTCCCGCCTCGGTGGCACTGGCAACGGGATCTACGTCAACAGGCACTGCATCCTGCTGACCAGCTCCGAACAGAACTCCGCCCAGAAGCAGCATTGAAATCAATGACATAAATTTCTTCATTACCCATTTCTCCTTTATATATAAAAAAATAACATTGGTTAATTCAACATATCATATAGTGCATTACGCATCAATAAAAATATCAATATTTTTTAAATCACTACAATACAATGTTTTAAATCGTTTTACATTTGATATATCATTTTAATCCTTTCAGTGATTGACGGCTCATATTTCAACTTAAAAAGATTTTATTGAACAATACTACTTATTGATATATCATATAAACAGATCAATATAAGGATATTCCATGGCAACCAGAAGAGCACAATACAGAATCATCTATGAGGAACTGCAGGAACAGATAAAATCAGGCAAACTGAAAGCCGGTGAAAAAGTTCCCACAGAAAAAGAACTTTCCGAGAGATACAAGGTCAGCCGTATTACATCTAAAAAGGCCATGGATCTGGCAGCGGAGAATAATCTAATTACAAGAATGCCGGGAAAAGGTTCCTTTGTAACAGGCAACGCCAAACGGAAAAGTCAGGGGGATATTCAGAACAAAGCACCTGTTATCGCTGTCATCCAGCCTGAACTGTCAGAGTTTTTCGGACTTCAGTTTTACAAGGAACTGGAACTGACTGCCCATGAACAGGGAGTCTATCTGATACACGGCATATCCAATAAATGCATAGAGAAAGAAAAATCCCTGATCCGGAGTTATATTGAGTTTGGTGTGGATGGTTTTATTATTCAGCCGGTTCACTATGAGACCTTCAGCAATGAGATTCTAAAACTGATCCTGGAAGCCTATCCTCTGGTACTGATCGACAGATCTCTGAAAGACATATCCTGTACCAATGTTGTTTCCGATAATGTGGCGGCGGGAATGAAGGCCATAGACCACCTGTTCTCTCTGGGCCATAGAAATATTGGAATTGCCTCAAGGCCGGTTGAGGCCTGTTCCTCTCTGAAAGACAGACTCAAAGGGGTTCAGGATTATTACATGGAAAAAGAAGTTCCCTTTAAAAAGGATTCTCTGTTTATCGCTCTGGACGGATTGGATGACAAACAGGATCTTACCTTTCAGGAACACAAGGAAAGAATTCGGGAATACCTCACAAAAAACCGGGAAATAACTGCCATTTTCTCTCTGGAGTACTCACCTGTACCGATTATTCAGATAGTAGCTGCTGAAATGGGGCTGCGGATTCCCGAAGACCTGTCGCTTATCTCCTTCGATAATCCGGGGCATCTTATAAAAAAGCTTAATCCCGTAACCCATATCCGTCAGAGAGAGAAGGAGATTGCCCGAACGGCCTACTCTATGATTGATATGATGATCAGAGGAGAAAAACCTGAAAATCCTCAGAACATCATCGAAACGGACCTTGTGATATGCCATTCAACCTCCCGGACCGAGGGCTGATTGCCTACTCTCCGCTGTTCTGAGCGGCTCCCCGCTGTTTTACGGCTTTGCGGATAATGATAATCAGGGGAATAGGCCATAGGGGCGTCATAAAGAGAAGGATAAGAAGCCCCATCCCCAGACAGCCGAAGGGCTTGTCCTGAGACTTACTGTTTTCTTCAGTACTTCGGGAAACAGTACTTCCATTCTCCCGAGCCTCACGGACCTTCCTGTGCAGTTCCTTCAGATCCGGTTTCTCTCCGGTTTTCTTCATCTGCTCCATCATGGAGACAAGGTCCACGTCCTGAGTTTTCAGGTTCTTGACGGTGCTGCTGTTTTTCAGCTCTTCCATCCGGGAAGACAGATCATCCGTCGATTCTTCGCTTTGTTCCTGCACCACCTCTGTTCTCTGCGCAGCCGGTTCGGGAGAAGGACTCTTCCCAGAGGCTCTGCTGCGGACAATCCGGTCTCCTTCAATACCGATATTCAGAGACTTCACACGGCTCAGCTTTCTGACCAGCTTTTCCACTTTCCCTTCGCTCATCCCCAGACGGGAGGAGATTTCTGATATGCGGACCTTTCTGGAATAGCCCACTTCGTCCAGAATCTTCAGGCTCAGCTTTTCCTGATACCGGAGAGAACGGCCGGCAATCTGTGTCAGAACCGCTCCGGCCAGATAACTCAGCACATAGAGAAGCTCATTTCCAATGACCGCCGGGGCATCCTGTATATAGGCACCCATGTCCTGCACATTGGGAATTTCCTTCAGCCAGGGCCAGGCGAAAAAGACAGCCGGTACAAGCAGTATCAGAGACAGGTATAAAAGGACATCATCCAGTTTGTAGATATTTCGGTTTTCCATAAAATCTCCCGGGGTGTGGAATAGTGTGTTATCTTCATTATAGCTAAAATGCGATTGTTGTAATCAAAAAAGATTTGTATTTCTGATTTATGAACTTTCCAGCAGAATAAAACAAAAGCAGAAAAAATAAAAACAATACATCTGTTCTCCCACTGCCTTAATATTTACATAGTATAAGTAAAGAACTAAAGGAATAACTATGATCACTGTTGATGAAAAACTGGAAAAGACTCTGGGAGAGGATGTGAATATCCGACCCATTAAGAATAAAGAAATTGTAGTAGACAGAGAACTTCGCAAAGCCTGTGAGCAGAATTACTGCGGCCATTACGGCAAAAACTGCATGTGCCCGCCCCTGGTGGGTGATATTGATGAGTGCATAGACAAAGTACAGGCCGCAGGAGACGGTCTTCTGATTCAGTCGGTGTTCCAGCTGGAGGATTCCCTTGACTTTGAAGGCATGATGAAAGCGGCGGAAGATCACACAGCAAACTTTCTGAAGCTTAAATCCATTGTTGAAGAGAGCCTGGATGAGACCTCCGTCATTCTCCCTCTTAACGCCGGTCAATGCACAACCTGCCCCGAATGTGCCGCTCTGGAGGAAGGTGGAAGATGCCGCACCCCCGAGAAGGCCATAGCCTCGGTTGAATCTCATGGCATCGATGTTATGAAAACACTGGGGCGGGTCGGCCTGCAGTACAACAACGGGACCAATACGGTGAGTTATGTGGGAGTAATTCTTGAGAAAGACGGGTAGATCCGGTTTAAACAGACTCCCGGAGAGAGTCCCTTATAGACAGAAGCCACACTCTCTTCTGCAGAGAACAAAAAAGTTCTGAATAATGATGAACTTCTGACCCGTCACTGGTCCGGAAAAGCGGCGGACAGCCTCTTATCCCTGCTCCGCCGTCCGGTTCCGATAGCCGGAGAAACTGTATAGGGTGAACACCTGAGGTGCAGTATAGGGCGTTCACCCTATGGATCAAAACTCAAAACAGGGTGATTTCCTTATTCGCCCCAGCCCCGGCTGATGCTAATCTCCGTATAAAACCAATATACGGAGTTAAATCTTTATGAAACTAAAAGAAAACAAATTGATACGGGATATTCCCTGGAAGTTTTTCGCCCTGGCTTTTGCTGTCAGCTGGACCCTGTGGGGCATTGCCTGGATCATGGCCCGGGGCAATGCCGTTGTACATGGTGACACAGCAACAATGCTGAGTTCCTCTTCCCCTGTTATGCTGGCTTTTATTGTTCTGGGTACTTTCGGCCCCCTCTCGGCAGCCTTTATTATGACGGCACTGGAATCCGGCAGAACCGGTGTCAGAAAGCTTTGGAAACGGGGATGGGATGTCAAGCTGGGATGGAAATGGTTCCTTGTGATCCTTCTGCTTTTTCCTATGTTCCGTCTGATCTCTCTTCTTATATCGGGAGAAGGGATCTCACTGCACCGGTGGCAGAATCCTCTTCAGCTTCTTGCCCTTTTATTCTTCCTCTACTTCCTGGGAGGCCCCTTTGGTGAGGATTACGGCTGGAACGGCTATGCTCTTCCCCGGCTTCTGGAATCCTGGAGCCGGATATCTGCCAGCCTCATCCTCGGCCTTTTCTGGATAGCCTGGCATTTTCCACTCTTTTTCATTCCCGGTTCACCTCAGGCACAGATCTCCTTTATCCCCTGGGCCATATCGGTCATGTCCCTCTCCTTTATCTTTACATGGATTCTGGAAAAGACACGGGGAATCATATTCGGAACCATACTCCTTCATGCCATGGTCAACATGTCTGGAGATCTCATAGCATCCGGTGGTGGGGAGCCGGGTTTTCTGAGCGCCCGGATGATCAACACAGGACTTCAGATAGGTACAGCTGTAGCTCTGGGCCTCTACTGGACATCCCGGAAAAAGAAAACAGACACCCTTCGTCCTGCTCTTCAGAGCTGAGCCCATCCTGCAGAATACCGCCCCTCCGGGGCGGTTTGGATTCAAATTACTTTTTCAAAGACCCGCTGTAGTTTATACTGAGTACCAAGAGCTAAAAAGAACAGGCGGATTGTTTTGGATCATTTACTGATGCTGCTTTATCTGGCGGCGTTTTCAACGGGGTTGCTCAGTACGGGAGCAATCTTTTTCTTCTCTCAAAAATACAGAAACAGAATCGGCATCAAACTGGCCCAGTTCTGGAGTTCCCTGTTCCTTCTGATACTGCTCTCCTTCATCAATACATACCTGGCCGCTGTTTTCGGAGATGAGAATGACAGGATCGGGTTCTACTTTTTTCTGTTGACCAATGGTTCAACAGTTTTTTCTCTCCTGCTGGCCGCCCGGCTGAACGGAGCATTAGCGGACAGACAGATCGGGTTTACGGAAAGACTGGTCCTGGCAGGCCTTATTGGATTATATATACTGGTGATCATTCAGTTGTCTTTCTCCCGGCAATCCCTGGAATGGAAAAACAGACTGTTTGTCATATCCTCCTTCCCCTTTCTTAGTGCTTTTCTGCTGTATATCCTTCTGATTATGATTAATACCGGAAAAAAAACAGCACACACAAGCTCCTATTTCCGGGTTGCCGGGGTAATCACAATACTGTATATTCTGATCGACCTGATCAGTCCTTATGCCGGCGCGATTCCCTCATTGTACTCCTTCCCCACAGTCTATCTGTTCTGGAGTATTTTTCTGCTTGCCGCCTCTTTCCGCTACGAGAAGGAGATCAGCCGAAAACCAGTTCATCTGGGAATCAGCAGCACCTTTGCCGAAAGATTCAGAATCACTCCCCGGGAAAAAGAAGTGGCGGAGCATCTGATTGCTGGAAAAACAAAACAGGCTATCGCCGACGAGCTCTTTATCAGCTACAAAACGGTGGACAAGCATGTCAGCAATATTTATGAGAAGACTGAAGTGCACAGCAAGATAGAACTGATAAGCCTGATCAACAGCAGCGGGTGAATTGAACATACATTGTAAATATTAATTATTGTATACTCACCTACTTTATAAATTTACGCTGCCGTTCTTCACTCAAAAGATCCTTTCACAACAGGAACCCCCTCCTGAACCACCAAGCGCCCTCCGGCGTACAGGGAATCCAGACTTAAATCTTCGGAATCAAGAAGCAGAAGATCGGCGTCCATGCCCGGCCTGAGCCTCCCCTTGCCGGAGAGTTTATACCGTTCTGCCGGATTGGTACTGACCACATGAAGCGCTTTTTCAACAGGAATATTCCAATCCCTCACCGCCTCGCGGAAGCTGTCCAGTAGTGTTGACACTTCGGCGACCTTCATTCCCGCCAAATTTCCCAGGTCATCAAAAAGGGGCAGACTGCCCTGACCATCGGAGGAAAAGCTTATATGCTCCAGAGGAACGCCATTTTCAAAACAACGGGACAGAGCTTCGGCTGCCGGGACTTCTCCGTCGGCAATAAACCGGGGAGTTGTGCTGGTGGTGAAGTCGACATACCCTCCCTCACGGGCATAGGCCATGCCTTCTTCAAAGAGGGAGCCATTCCGGTTCACATGGGTCGGCTGCAGCTGAGACAGAGGGATTTCTGACAGTTCAACAAGTTTCCTTAAAGGAGACAGGCCTTCCCGACCATCGCCCAGATGGATGTTGACCAGACCGCACTTACCGGACAGCATCCCTCCCCGTCTGGCCTCTGATACCAGATGAATAAGGTCTTCCATAGACGGATGGGAGGACCGGTGATCGGAAAGGCAGATCTCTCCACAGCCGATAATCCTATCTATCAATACGATGTCGTCACATACTGATCCTGTGAGAGTAGGCGTGGGAATCTGATAGCTGCCGGTCATAATCCAGCAGTCCACACCATCTTCAGTGAGTCCCCTGGCTTTAGCCAGAAGTCCCGCTGTATGCCGGGTGGTTCCATCTGTGCCGAGAACTCCCACAGCAGCACAGATCCCGCCGCGGTAGAAAGAGGAGATCTGAATCTCGGGGGTTCGGCTGGAAAAACCGCCCTCTCCGCCGCCGCCGCAGATATGGACATGAGAATCCACCAAAGCCGGAGCCACAATCCTGCCTTCTGCTGAGACTACGTCCAGATCGATTCCCGACGGATTCAGGTCATCCCCTATAGCGAGGATTTTCCCTCCCCCCGTCAGTATATCCTTCCTGCCCAGTGACTCAGGGGCATAAACCAGCCCGCCTTTCAGTAATCGCATTCTCTGTTGTTTCTTTTCCATATCTGCCGCCTGTTGCCGGCTATGAGCCGGCGATTTTTATCTAGAATCCCGTCAGTACGGCAATGATGATAAATACCGTTGCTCCGGCAGCCAGGATTCCCTGAAACTTAATTTGGAATTTAACCCAGTTTCCCCAGTCCAGACGGGCAACTCCCAGCACACCCATCAGACAGCCGGAGGTGGGAACAATAAGGTTGGTGAAACCGTCTCCCAGCTGAAAGGCCAGAACGGCGACCTGTTTGCTCACTCCCACAATCTCGGCCAGGGGTGCCATCAGAGGCATGGTCAGGGCAGCCTGCCCGGAACCGGAAACAACAAAGAAGTTAAAGATGGACTGGAACAGATACATGAACCATGCAGACAAAACCTGGGGCAGTCCGGAAAGAACAGAGCCCATTCCGTAGAGAATAGTATTCAGAATATTGGGGGTACCGGTGTCATCTCCACCCAGAACAAGAATAATCCCTTTGGCCATACCGACTACCAGGGCCGCGCCGACGAGATCGGCTGCTCCCTGCCTGAACGCAGCGGCGCCTTCATTGAAATCCATACCGTTCAGCTTGAATGCACCACCGATGATAATGGAGACCAGTCCCATAATAAAGAAGACAGTTGCAATTGAGGGGATGTAATAACCGTTGCCCACACCATAGCCCACAACTCCCCAGACAACCCAGACAACTGCCGCCAGAACGGTCAGCAGAATCAGTCCGTGCCCCAGGGTGAATTTATTCTGTTCAATATCTCTGGCCTTAAAATCATCCCGAAAGTAGGCATCGCTTTCATAGGAAACGGAGGACTCGGGATTTTTTCTGATTTTCCGGGCGTACATCCAGGTAAACACAATTCCGCCGGCTGTGAAGACAGCCCACATTATGATTCTGAAAACAGCTCCAGAAAGAAGAGGTACCCCGGCAACCCCCTGGGCAACAGCCACACTGAAGGGATTCATCCAGGATGTGGCAAAACCGATCTGGGTAGCGGCGTAGGTGATCAGAATACCGGTGACAGCATCATAGCCCATGGCAATAACAATGGGTATGACAATCATGGCAAGAGGAATGGCTTCCTCTCCCATACCGAAAATAGCCCCTCCCAGAGAAAACAGCAGAAAGAGAACGGGGATCAGCAACGACTCTTTCCCTTTGGTTCTGGCAATCATAGCCAGAATACCATTTTCTACAGCCCCTGTTCTTAATACGACTCCGAAGGAACCGCCGGCAATGAGAATAAAGGCAATAATACCGACGGCAGTGCCCCATTTGGAACCGGAAGTCAATCCTTCAAATACATAGTTCAGCACACCCATTCCACCGAAAGGCTTAAAAAGAGCAATAGGCTGGCGGTGAGTCTCACCGGATGCATCGGCGACAAGTTCACCTTCCTGCTCAATAAACAGGTTTGTATAGGATGTCGGATCCAGGACAGTCTTGCCGTTGGCAGCCTCCTGGGTGCCTGTAAACACTCCTACAGGTACAATCAGCGTCAGTAAAGCGGCTGCCAGAACTACAAAAAAGATAATAATGTAGGTGTCGGGCATCTTCCAAGTTTTATTTTTTTCCATTAAACAGTCTCCCTGCTTGCCTCATGGGGCATGATTATTACGGAATATTTATGCAACATCTATACCAACTGCCTGAACCACTGCAATCCTCTATTGAACGAACCTTTTAAACAGCGTATAAATATAAACATTCTCACTTTTTCGGCTTTTCAGCCGAATATCAGGTTTTTTAGGATAACCACAAATGAAAAGATTAACCCTGGTTACAGGCGGCATGTATACGGCGGAGGCCTTAAGACGTCAGATGAACTTCTATTTCGGAACCGGTCTGTCCATTGAAATTATCGCGGTGGACCAGGGGATTCCCCGGCAGAAGAAGCGGGAACTGATTGTCTTTTCCAGCCCCTCGGTGAGGGAGGATTTCAAAAGGATATCCGGTGGACAGAAAGGAACAATCGAGATTGAAGCCGGCCGGGCTCTGAATATGGACAGTATAGCCAGATTGACAGCCCTCAAGAGCGACGCCCCTATCCTGTTCGTCAATGACCATAAGGACTCGGCGGAGGAATGCATACAGTCTCTCAAGGAAATCGGCCTCCTGAATCTGGATCTGATTCCCTGTGCTCCCCCGGAGCTGGACCGCAGAGGATGCCGTTACGCATTAACCGCCGGAGAGTCCCACCTGGTTCCGGAGGGGGTGGAACTCCTATTAGACCTGGGATGCCGTGTTCTGGATTATCCAAGCATCCTGAAAATTAGCAGCGCCCTTTCCATTGATATTTCCGACAAAGCCCCGCCGGGGACACGTTACCTCCGCCAGATTGTCAAACTGGCCAGCTGGAGAGAATCTCTAAACGCCCGGCTTCTTTCGGTCATCGAAGGTCTTTCGGAGGGAATGATTTCCTACCAGCTGGACGGCCAGATTCTTGTGGTCAACGAAAAGGCCAAAGCCATGCTTATGGAGGACCGCTCCCTGTTCGGCAAGAGGATTCAGAATGTTTTTCAGGATAAAGCCTTTCGTGATTTTCTTTTGAACACCGGGGAAGCCAGCGAAACAGTCCTCTCTATCAATGGCCGGGACCTGCTTTTGAACAGGATCATCCACCGGGAAAGCCGAACCGCTGTCTGCCGGATCAAATCACTGTCGGAAATAGAAGAAGATTCCCTGCGAATAAGGGAGCTTCGCAAAAAGGGATTTTACGGCAAATATACCTTTGAGCACATCCTTGGCTCCAGCACCGCCATACAGAAGGCCAAAACCATTGCCCGTAAACTGGCCGGCACATCTCTGACCATTCTTCTGGAGGGGGCCAGCGGGACCGGAAAAGAACTCATGGCCAGCGCCATCCATAACCATTCCCCCCGCCGGGATCTGCCCTTTGTGGCGGTAAACCTGAGTGCCGTCAACGAGGCTCTTCTGGAAAGTGAACTCTTCGGTTATGAAGCCGGGGCATTTACAGGAGCCTCCCGCCAGGGCAAGCCTGGTCTGTTTGAACAGGCCGACGGGGGGACTCTTTTCCTGGATGAAATAGGAGAAATATCCCCGGCCATACAGAAAGGGCTTCTCCGGGTTCTGCAGGAAGGAGAAGTAATGAGAGTGGGGGGCAGCCGGATCAGGAAAGTGGATGTCCGGATTATTGCCGCCACCAACAGAGACCTGTTCCAGCGTATTCGGGACGGGAAATTCAGAGAAGACCTTCTGTATAGAATACGGCAGGGATATATACGCCTTCCCTCCCTTCAGGACAGAAAGGAAGATATACCGGAGTTGATTGACGCTCTTCTGGCTGATGCAGGACACGGCAGCAGAACAGTGGAATCGGGGCTCAGGGATAAATTGTGCCGATACAGCTGGCCTGGTAATATACGGGAATTAAGAAATCTTCTGGCCTGTATGGCGGCGATCAGTGAGTCCGGAATCCTTACGGAAGAGGATATACCCGAAGGGATGTTTCCCCTGGGCACTGATTCCAGGAGCACTGCAGACAGCGAAAATGAGATGACTGTGCTCAAGGCTGTGGAGAGAGTCTGTGCCAGAGGCAGAAAAGCCGGAAGGGAGAGCCTTTCAGAAGAACTGATGTCCAGGGGCATTCAGATGACTCCGGCCCGGATTCGAAGCATCCTGAATACCCTGACCCAAAAGAAACTGATTCACAGGATTCCCGGAACCTATGGGGTGTTACTGACCCGGGAAGGAGAAAATCTCCTGGTTGGCTAGATCACAATTAACAAGAGATT
>JAQQAM010000165.1 GCA_028532905.1 Spirochaetales bacterium | reverse complement strand
CCCCCCGGGCCAGAATGATGACATCCACATCATCTCTTTTATTCAAATCCTCCAGAGATCTGACTATGGATTGTGCCGAAGAGTCTCCCTGTACAACTGTGTCCATTACAAGAAGCCTGAAAGATCTCATTCTTCTTTTCAGTACCTGAATAATATCCTGCAGAGCAGCTCCTCTGGCTGATGTTACGACTCCGATAGTTTTCGGATAACGGGGAAGGGGTCTCTTATTATCTGGAGAGAACAGACCTTCTCCATCCAGTTTCTGTTTCAGCATTTCAAGCTGATACAGAAGATCCCCTCTGCCGCTCTGTTCCATGGATTCACAGATGAGCTGATAATTTCCTCTCTGAGCATAAACTGATATTCTACCAATGACTTCAACAGACATACCGTCTTCCGGTTTAAAGCCGAGTCTCTGCCTCTGCCCTCTGAACAGAACAGCATTGATTACAGAATCTTTATCTTTGAGATTAAAGTAGCAATGACCCGATGCTGCCGGTCTGAATGTACTAATTTCTCCTTTGACACGGACAACGGGAAAACTGTTTTCCAGGGTGTTTTTTATCAGATACGTCAGTTCACTGACATTATAGCTTGGTATTCCGTTCAATATTCTATAACCTCTGGCCTTAATCATTCACAGGAGAGAGGACTCTTTCAAGGGCAGCGGCAGCAGATGCAGTTTCATATACAGCCTGCAGTATATAATCACGATCCGCATTGATGCCTGCTTTAACGGTATAAATAACAATATATGTATTGGAATCACTTCCTCCGGACTCAGGAACAACAGACCAGCTGCCCATAATGCGTGTCTGCATATTATCCTGAAGAAGAACCCGGCCCAGGGTTGCCATCTCCTCTTCACTGACAACCAGGGAAACGGAAAAGATTTCACGTACAGCTGTATCCCCGGCAAAATTCAACTGTCCCCTGATCCAGACATCCTTGGGTATTGATCCGGAATCAGCAGGTATTCTGAAGTCGCCTTCCTTATCTATGCTGTAATCAAATCCCTGTTGCTCAAAGAAAGAGGCAAGACTTTCTGAATCTGCCAGAGGATCGGCAGAACATGAGATAAAAAACAGTGGAACCAGACTCATGAGCACTATATTCCGAAATGTGTTCATAATTTCTCCCGGGATTGTATCTTTCCCTCAGATGCCCTATTCTAAATGACGATATTGTGACTATGAGAAATATAGCATTTCTGAACCTGATTCAAAATAACCGCAACTCACAGATTCAGCTGTCAGACAGTAACAGTCTGTCCTCAATGATTCAGAAATTTATATCCGAACTGCCGGATATACAAAAAATTATACCTATAGCTCTGGATATTGAACAGTTAAAATTATTCTACGGAGATAAAGTTCCCGCTGATTATCTGCTGCTGGAAGAAAACAGACAGGATTTCCTTCTGGAAAGTATGTACCGCAATGCCGAAGGGTATGACAATTGTTTCTACTGTTTCGGAGATACTCCCTTTCTGGATATTAACCTTGTCAAACGTATGTATGACAATCATCTCCGGTACTTTGCCGATTACAGCTTTGCAGACGGATACCCCTTCGGCTTGGCTGCAGAGATCATCAGACCATACACACTGCATGAATTGTACAAACTGATTCCAGAGAACAGTACACCCGTGGAACGGGACAGCCTGTTTTCATGGATACAGAAGGATATCAATTCCTTTGATATTGAAACGGAGATTTCTCCGGTTGATTTGAGACTTAAACGGATCTCACTGTCAGCAGATAACAAGATTAATATCCTGCAGCTTCACGCTTTCTATAAAGAGGGAATCAGAACAGCTGATGACTTTATCAGTCATCAGAACAGGCTTGAAGAGTTCACTAGGACAGCTCCCGCCTATTACCAGATACAGATAAATGGTTCCTGTCCCCAAAGCTGCTCCTATTGTCCCTATCCGCAGATCAATCCCGGGCATCTCACGGATGAGACTCAGATGGATTCTGAGAAACTGAAGAAACTGATCTGGCAGATTTCTGATTACACTCCTGAAGCCAGAATATCTCTCAGCCTCTGGGGAGAGCCGTCTCTCTATAAGGACCTTTTCGGAGTTCTAGCCTGGATACTGGATAAAACAGCACACTCCATTGTCATTGAAACCTCGGGACTGGGATGGGATTTTCCTGATGAAAGTTATATTAACCCGGTACTGTCCTCATCCCGGATTGAATGGATCTTTTCCCTTGACGCTCAGAGCCCTGATACATACAGACAGCTCAGAGGGGAAGGGCAGAGAGAAGCCCTGAACAATCTTGAAAGGATATTGACAGTCAATCCTGATCATTGTTGGGTTCAAGCCGTCAGAATGAAAGAAAATGAACATGATCTGGAAGAGTTTTACAGATACTGGAAGGAAAGAACCGAAAATGTGATCATTCAGAAATATGATTCCTTCTGCGGCGTTCTGGAAGAAAGGAAAATGACAGACCTCTCCCCGTTGAAACGCTTCCCCTGCTGGCATCTGAAAAGAGAAATGACCATTTTGATGAACGGAGATGTCATTTTATGCCGGGAGGATCTCAATAAAGATCATATACTGGGGAACTGTTTTACCTCAGATTTGGAGGAGATCTGGGAAAAGGGCAGAACCTTTTATTCAGAACAGCTGAAAGGAGACTACTCCGGAATCTGCAGGAACTGTGATGAATACTACAGCTACAACTTCTAATATGGAAAGCAGCTATACAGTAATAGCCTCAGGCGAAAACGAAAGAAAACCCTTTGATGGAATCAGTATTGTCCTTCTCGGCAGAGGAGGACGCCCTTTCAAGAAGGATCAGATACAGAAGCTTTCCTCATTGGAACTGAATGAAATAATCTCTGTAGAAAGCAACGGTGCTGATGTAGAGCATCTGAGTCGCAGTTTTCCGGAACTCAAATGCATAATCATACCATCTGAGAAAACAACCGGCGAAAAAATCAATATCGCCGTCAGGGAGGCATCCGGCACCCATGTTCTTGTGATGTGGGATGATATGGATCTTCAGATCATCGGCAGACCAGGCAGGCTCTTCTCTCAGGCTGCGGGCAAAAAAAATCTGTGCAGCATCCCCGTTCTTATGAATGCCCAGAAAGAGTCCATCCCCATCAGACTGGCTCCGGTATTCTCCGGAAAAAAACTGGAGGTGGTCCCCCTGGGATCAGTAAAAAACGAGACTCCCACACTGTATCCCTTTGATTACTGCGGTATATACAACAGGAAAAAATTTCTTTTAACCGATGGATTCGATATTGAAATTGAATCACCATACTGGCAGAAAATGGACTTCGGATTCCGGGCGTTTCTATGGGGTGAAGCCATTCAGTGCTATACAGGTATTAAGATTGCCTATCAGAATGAGATCCCCAATGATGATGCCACCATAAGCAACTCCTACAAAAGGTTCTTTCTCAAGAATCTGGCTCTGGTGTTTAAAGGGGATTCCTGCCATTTATCAGTGTTGAGCATTATCCGTTTTCATCTGATGTCCGGAATGTCCCTCTTCAATTCCATTTCTGATTACAGAAAAACAAGAGCCTGGGTAAAAGAAAACAGATTCAGATTCAGAATGGATCCATACAGTTTGACAGAATTATGGGAACTTCAATGAAAAGTGCTGTTTTTCTTCAGGTCAGACTCGATTCCAGCAGACTTCCCCGGAAAGCTCTAAAAGTGATAGAAGGAAAAACTGTCATTGAGCATGCCATGCTTTCTCTCAGAAATATTCCCCTTGATAACTATGTTATTGTCACCGCAGAAGGAGATCAGACTGAACTGACTCCTCTGGCGGAAAAATGCGGCTTTTCAGTTTTTGCCGGTGACCGCCAGGATGTTCTTAAACGGTATATCGATGCCGGAAGAGTGTATGAACCGGACATCATAATAAGAGCCACCGGAGATAATCCTCTCGTAGCCTGGGAACCGGCAGCTGAACTTCTGGCTTTTTTAAAGAACCAGGAAGAAACAGACTATACTGCCATGCTGGGGATACCTGTAGGATGCGGAGTAGAGATTTTCCGGAGAAGGGCACTGGAAAAGACCTTTCCCCTGACCGAAGCACCCTATGACCATGAACATGTAACACCTTATATTTATAACAATCCTGAGGTATTTTCTCTGTATTACCACAGGCATCTGCCGGAACTTACGCAGAGAGTCACACTGGATACGGTAGAAGACTTCATCAGGATCAGCTGTATTTTCAGAACACTCTACAGGGGCAGTACGATTCCCTTTGAGAGCCTTAAGGATTATCTGATCTCAAATGATACACAGTGAAAAAATTATTTTTATTCCTTCATTAAGAAAAAAGAACGGAACAGGGCATTTGAAACGATGCCTGGACTGGGCAGAGAATTTTGAAAGGATTAATATTCTTGTCCTGAACAGAGACACAGCCTTTGATTACAGAAATCATCCTCTGACCAGAAAAAACAGTCGTATACAATGGGTAGAAGGGACTCAGCAAGAGGACTGGGAACTGCTGATTCTTGACAACCGCTTCACAATAGAACTTCCTGAATCCCTTTCAGGCATTCCCCTTATTGCCCTTGATGAAACCGGACCTCTGCGCAACAGAGCCTCCTATGTGATGGATCTTCTTCCCGGATTGAAAGATTTGGAGAACAACAGAAATGGATTCCCTTTTCTGAAGAGAACGGTCTGCACTGAACCGCCGGGTTCTCTGCATCGAATACTGGTCAGTTTCGGCGGAGAAGATTCATCCGATCTGGCAGACATATTCGCTGCAGCCCTG
>JAQQAM010000164.1 GCA_028532905.1 Spirochaetales bacterium | reverse complement strand
ACCGGCCTTTCCCCTGAGCCGTGAAGAGATGGACAGAACCTACTCCTATCCGTATACCCGGAAAGCTCATCCCGATTACGAAGCTGACGGAGGAATACCCGCCCTGAAAGAGGTGGAGTTTTCTCTTGTTCACAACCGCGGCTGTTACGGGGGATGTCATTTCTGCGCTCTGACCTTTCATCAGGGGCGGATTGTCTCGTCAAGAAGTCATGAGTCGGTTCTGACAGAAGCGGAATCCATGATCCGGGAGGACGGGTTCAAAGGGTATATACACGATGTGGGCGGTCCTACTGCCAATTTCAGAAAACCGGCCTGCTCCAGACAGATGGAACATGGAGCCTGCCGGGACAGACAGTGTCTGACCCCTGAGCCCTGCCGGAATCTGGAAGTGGATCACAGTGACTATCTTAAGCTTCTCCGCCGTTTACGCTCTTTGAAAGGGGTTAAGAAGGTTTTTATCCGTTCGGGCATCCGGTTTGATTATATGCTGCAGGAACATAATGATGAATTTCTGAAGGAGCTCTGTGAACATCATATCAGCGGTCAGCTCAAAGTGGCTCCCGAACATGTGTCCCCCCGCGTTCTGGCTCTGATGAACAAGCAGAAACACCCGGTATACAGGTCATTTATGAAGAGGTACAGAGAGATGAACCGGAAGCTTCAGAAGAAGCAGTATATGGTTCCCTATTTTATCTCCTCCCATCCGGGGAGTACCCTGAAGGATGCTGTTGAGCTGGCTTTGTTTATGAAAGAGACCGGTTTCATTCCCGAACAGGTACAGGACTTTTATCCCACACCGGGAACGGTGAGTACCTGCATGTACTATACCGGCATCAACCCCCTGGACGGCAGGCCTGTGGATGTGGTTCGTAAAGAGAGGGAGAAGAGACTTCAGCGGGCTCTGCTGCAGTACAATCGTCCTGAGAACTACAAGCTGGTGCGGGAAGCTCTTCAGTCCGCCGGAAGAAATGACCTGATTGGCCCGGGCCCGGGCTGTCTGATTTCGGGCAGCGGAAAGGGGAGGACCGGGAATCCTCAGAGCAGAACTCAGTTCAGCCGCCCGGCGGGATCGGGGAAAGGCAGGCCGGGAAAAGGGAGATCGGGAAGCAGGTCGGGAAACAGATCAGGGCGCCGGTCAGGCGGTCCCGGCAGCTCCCGCAGTTCTCGGGATTCCCACTGAGGATAAGATTCATAAAAGCTTCATATTTCACCCTTTACCTGAGGCCGGGGAATTGTTAATTTATAAAGATACTGCGGTATTTTATCCGCTTTGAAGCCCTTGATACCAATCAGAATAATCACCGGCGACGTTTACCGGTTTTCAAAAAGGGCAAAGGAGTTCGTATTGAACAAAGGATTTATCGGAGGGACCATAGGTTTTTTTCTTGGAATGACTCTTGGAGGTCCTTTATTCGGCATTATTGGAGCTGTTATAGGCAGTTCTGTCGGGAGAAGTCTCTCTTACCAGTCCGGTTCCTCCCGTCAATATAATTTTTTTCAGGGAAGGAACGGCAGCACACAGGGGTCCTATTCCGGACGCTTGAACAGCGGTCAGGTTTTTTTCCGTTCCGTATTTTCCATGCTGGGTAAGCTTTCCATTGCAGACGGTGCCATCTCTGAACAGGAAAAACAGACTATTTATAACTTTATGAGAACTGACCTCCGTCTTGATCCTGTCAGCCAGCAGTCGGCTATGGAGATTTTCAATGCGGCCATCCGTTCCGGTGAAAGTTTTGAAAGTTATGCCCGGGAATTCTATCAGAGTTTCAAGGGGAATGCCCAGTTCACAGAACTGGTTCTTGATATTCTTCTGCGGGTGGCAGCGGCCGACGGTTCTGTACACAGGGAAGAGGAAAAGCTGATTCAGCAGGCAGTGGGCATATTCGGATACAGCCAGACTTCCTATGACAGACTGAAAAGCCGGTACGGTTTCAGCGGCTCTTCGTCCTCGTCCTATACCGGCGGCAGCAGTCATTCTGCCTCAAGCGGTGCCTACGGCATTCTGGGCTGTTCTCCTTCCGATTCTGATGAAGTGGTCAAGAAAGCCTACCGGAAAAAGGTGAATGAATTTCATCCTGATAAGATTTCGGCCAAGGGCCTTCCGGAGGAATTTACAAAGTTTGCCAGTGAACGGTTTAACGAAATTCAGGCTGCCTGGGATAATATCCGCAAGGAACGAAATATTTAATGAAAAAAAAGTTTCTCAAAGCTCTTCCTTCTTATCTGATCATCACCCTGGGGGCACTGCTTATTGCTCTGGGGATGAATCTGTTTCTGATACCCAATAAAATTGCCGCCGGGGGCCTCTCCGGTATCGGTACGGTTCTATTTTATCTGTTCAACCTGCCTGTCGGTTTGACGGTACTGGTTATGAATATCCCCCTGTTTCTGATTTCCTGGAGGGTTCTGGGTACATCATTCGGGGTAAAAACTCTTTATGCCACTGTGATGCTGTCTCTGGCAATTGACGGGACTTCTTTTCTTCCCGGATTGACGGAAGATCTGTTTCTCTCTGTCCTGTTTGGCGGAGCTTTGTCCGGGACAGGACTGGGGCTCATCTTTAAAAATGATGCCACCACGGGAGGAACAGACCTGGCCGCTGCGATAGTTCATAAGTTTGTTCCCTTTGTGTCAATCGGACAGCTTCTGCTACTGATCGACGCTCTGGTTGTCATCATGGCAGCCATGGTGTTCCGGCAGTATGAACTGGCTCTCTATGCGTCTGTGACCATCTTTATTACAGCCAGAATCATCGACTACATTGTTGTTGGTATCAACTATACAAAAGCCGCATACGTCATTTCTCTGCAGTCCGACCGGATCAGCAGCAGGATGCTCCAGGAATTAAACCGGGGTGTTACAGAACTGAAAGGACGGGGCATGTTTACTGGAATGGACCGTCCCGTACTGATGTGTGTGCTCAGGAGCCGGGATATTCCCCATATGAAGAAAATTGTTCAGGAAGAAGATCCCGAGGCCTTTATATTTATATCCGATGTGCGTGAAGTGCTGGGAGAAGGATTCAGTTATGAGCCGGAAAGATAAGGTTTTCGACAGCACTGATCCTGTAATCAGAGCTTTTGAGTTTAATGAAAATGTGGCCCATGTTTTTGATGATATGGCCGAACGAAGTATTCCTCATTATAAAGACGTACAGGAGATGGTTACCACCCTGGCCCTGACCTTCTATCAGGAAGGGAGCCGGATCTACGATCTGGGCTGTTCCACCGGAACCACCATTGCCCTGCTTCTGGAGGGACTGAAAGAGCATGGGCTGGAGGACTATTTCATCAGAGGAATTGATAATTCCGCCCCCATGTGCCGGGAAGCTCAGGATAAGCTGCTCAAGCTGGAATATGACCGGAAACGGGTGGTTATTGAAGAAGCGGATATAATGGATGAATCCATTGAAAACGCCTCTGTTGTCATCATGAATTACACCCTGCAGTTTATCGATCCTTTTCACAGGGAAGAGCTGATCCGTAAAATCTACAAAGGCCTTAATCATAACGGTATTCTTCTGGTCAGTGACAAAACACTGCAGTCTCATACAGATATCAGCCGGATTTTCGTGGATAACTACTACAATATGAAAAGAAGAAACGGGTACAGTGAACTTGAGATTGCCCGTAAGCGGGAAGCCCTTGAAAATGTTCTTATACCCTATCCCATATCAGAGGAAGAAGAACTGTTCAGGCTCTGCGGGTTTGAGGCAGTCGACCTTTTTTATACCTGGTATAATTTCTCTTCTTTTATCTGTCTGAAGAAAGGATAACACAATGAATCTGACTCCTCCCATGACGGAAGCCTATCTGGCTGACCGCTACTATGCTCCCTATCCGGGCGAGGTGGACGCTGAGCGCCTGGAACAGCGACGTCGGGAACAGTCCGGACTTCTGGACAAACCGTCAGCCAGAGTCTTTCAGACGCCTTTAGAACAGGTTAAACCCAGGGACGGGGATTCTTTCGATTTCAGCGGCGATACTATCCGCCTCGGTGAGGCAGGAATCCTTTCTGCAGAGGATCAGTCTGCCCTGGAGGCATCCCTGAAGTCCCTTATCCCCTGGAGAAAGGGCCCCTTCAGCTATTACGGTACCGAGATCGATTCTGAATGGCGGAGTAACCTGAAATGGGACCGGGTCGAACCCTGGCTGCCGGATCTGAAGAATAAAAAAATCTGCGATGTGGGCTGTAATAATGAGTACTATATGTACAGGATGCTCCCGGCTGATCCCTGGTTTGTCCTGGGGATCGATCCCATGGTGCGCTACTATTTTCATCATCAGCTGAACAAGAAATTTCACAGGGATCACAGAATCAATTTTGATCTGCTGGGTGTGGATGACCTGGATCTTTTTCCCCGCTTTTTTGATGTGGTTTTTTTTATGGGGATCATTTATCACCGGCGGAATCCGGTTCAGACTCTGAATGTGATCAACAGCTGTATGAAGCCCGGCGGTACAATTATTCTTGAAGCCAGCGGTATTCCAGGGGATGAACCCTACTGTCTTTTTCCTGAAGGCCGGTATATGAAAGCTCCGGGGTACTGGTTTCTGCCGACAGCGTCAGCATTGAAGAATATGCTGAGCCGGAGCGGATTCCATAAAATTGAAGTCTTTGAGAATTTCAAGCTGGAGCATGAAGAGCAGAGGCAGACTCCCTGGGCTATATACGAATCTCTGGAACATTTTCTTGATCCTGACAATCCGGATAAAACGGTGGAGGGGTATCCTGCTCCTGTGAGAATCTATATCAGGGCGGAAAAACGCTGAAGTGGAAAAACGCTGATTATAAAAAAACAGCCCCGCCGAAGCGGGGCAAACCGACTAAATGGAACAACACAGGGGTATTCGTTGGGAGGGGAATATTGATCCTGCGCTGTTACCATTATAATAATCGGCAGCAGTTGTCTTATATTTAGTAAAACTTATTGTGATAAAGGGTAAAAACATGACAATACAGGAAAGACTTGATGCATTGCGGCTCAAAATGAAAGAACAGAATATGGATGCCTATGTTGTGTTCAGCTCTGATCCCCACGGCAGTGAATACGTATCGGATCACTGGAGATGCCGGAGCTGGATCAGCGGTTTTACAGGCAGCGCCGGAACAGTTGTTATTACGGAAAAGGAAGCGGGTCTCTGGACCGATTTCAGATATTTTATTCAAGCCTCGGAAGAGCTGAAGGGAAGCGGAGTCAAACTGTATAAGATGGGGGAGCCTGAAGTGCCTTCCTATATTGACTGGATTGCGTCATCCCTGGGTGATGAGGGAGTCGTCGGTATGGACGGCCGGACCCTCACTCTGAAAGAATGGGAATCCATGGCGTCGGTTTTCGGCAGCGGGAATATTAAAATTGACGGCCGAACAGATCTGATAGACCAGATCTGGGCAGACAGGCCCGATGATACACTCACAGACGTCTGGACCCTCAGTGAGGAAGAGGCGGGGGAGAGCAGAACCGCCCGTATCGGCAGAATAAGAGAAGAACTTCACTCCCGGTCTATGGATGCCACTCTGGTGGCTTCTCTGGATGATGTAGCCTGGATTCTGAATATAAGGGGTGGGGATGTTCCCTATAATCCGGTTGTTCAGAGTTATCTGTATATCTCTTCGGATCAGGCTGTCTGGTTTGCAGACGATTCCCGCATACCCGGTGATGTGGCTGTCCTGATGGCCCGGGAGGGAGTGGAGATCCGTCCTTATGATTCAGTTAGTGACTTTCTGGCCGCTTTGAGTGATATCAGTCTTTATTTGAGTCCGGAGCGGATCAATTCCTCTCTGATGTCAGTACTGGATGATTCTATTACTCCCCTCAAGGGTGTGGATATTTCCACCAGAATGAAGGCCCGGAAGAATGAGGTAGAGCAGAAGAGACTGCGGAACTGCATGGAAAAAGACGGAGCGGCCCTTGTCCGCTTTATCAGATGGTTTCGTGATGTTCTGAATGAACCGGACAGCAGGGTTAGTGAACTGGACGCCGCTGCCGCTTTGCGGGGATTCAGAGCAGAACAGCCGGATTTCCTGTCAGAGAGTTTCAGTCCTATTCCGGCCTATAAGGCCCATGGAGCAATCTGTCATTACGAAGCTGAGGAAGAATCACAGTTTACTATTGGCAGAGAGAGCCTTTTTCTCATCGATTCAGGAGGGCAGTACAGGGATGGCACAACAGACATTACCCGAACCCTCTGTGCCGGCGAGCCGACGGCCCGGGAGAAGAAAGACTATACCCTGGTTCTGAAAGGGCATATTGCTCTGTCACGGGCCCGGTTTCCCGAAGGCACAAGGGGATATCAGCTGGATATTCTGGCCAGACAGCCTCTGTGGAATGAAGGTCTGAATTACGGACACGGTACCGGTCACGGCGTGGGGTATATTCTGAATGTCCACGAAGGTCCGCAGCGCATCAGTCCTCATCCCGTTGATGAAGCCCTGAAGCCGGGGATGATCTGTTCCAATGAACCCGGACTCTACCGGGAAGGGGAGCACGGCATCAGGATTGAGAATCTGATTATGACTGTCCCCTGGGCAGATTGCCGGGAAGACGCTGTTTTCTATGCCTTTGAAACCCTAACCTTATGTCCCTATGAAAGAAAACTTATTGATCTCTCCCTTTTGAAGGATGAGGAGATCCGGTGGATAAATGCCTATCATAAAGAGGTGTTCAGAAGGCTGTCGCCCCTGCTGAATCAGGAGGAAGCCGAATGGCTTCGTGAAGAGTGCCGTGAAATCAGCTAGTTCCAAAGCCCTGGCTGTGTTTGCCTGCTTTCTGTGGGCCACTGCCTTTATGGGGGTAAAAATCGGTCTGGAATCCATGCCGCCTTTTCTCTTTGCGGGAATCCGTTTTTTTCTGGCCGGGGCTGTTGTGGCTCTGCTATACAGAAAAAAGGGTAAGGGGCAGCAGTTCCGGCAATACTGGAAACAGATGCTGGTAACCGGTTTTTTTCAGACCTTTGGTCTCTACAGTCTCTTCTTTTATTCCCTCACTCTGATGCGGGCATCCACAGGAGCTATTGTAAACGGACTGGGGCCTCTGATTGTGGCTCTGACGGCTCATTTTACCCTGGCCGGCAGCCGTCTGAATAAGAGGCAGTTCTTTTCTCTGGTTCTGGGGGCTGCCGGTGGTATTCTGGTTTCCTTTGCTGGTCATACGGCCGGATCAGAGGCGGGTGCATCGGAACTGAAGGGTATTGTTCTGATGCTGACAGCTCTGATCGTCGGTGCTGCGGCCAGTGTTATTGTTGCCAAAAGCCCTGATGGTCTGGATCCCTTTCTTCTGAACTCCGGACAATTGATGGGCGGCGGAATCCTCCTTCTGGCTGCGGCCGCTCTCACAGGACAGCGTTCTTACGGGGATATCCCTGTTCTGGAGTTTACCGCGGCTCTGTCCTGGCTGGTGTTTGTCAGTGCTGCCGGATTTTCTATCTGGTACTATCTGCTGAAAATCAGGAAGGAGCCCTTGTCAGAACTGGCGGTCTGGCGCTTTCTGATTCCCCTGGCGGGTGCGGTTCTCAGCTGGATTCTTATGAAAGACGACAATCCTGAAGCTCTCTCTGTTGCCGGAATGGCACTGACGGCCTTCTCCATCTATCTGTTCTATAAATCTCCCGGTAAAAGGCGGGGACGGTCCGGATATTCGGACAGCACCACAACATGATTCTTTCTGGTTTCCTCAGGAAGCAGGGATATAATAATTTGCCGTAAAAAATCGAATGATCATTATTGCCCTCATTGTTGAATGTTGATTACACCGTAAATCAGACTACTTTTTAAGTGTTACCCCTTTTTTCTCTTTTTCCACTTTCTTTATTATGGGGAGGAGCTGTCTACTTGACATCCTTTACTTTTCGGTATATTTTTTGTGGCAATACATTGCCGTAAAATATTTATTGGTCATTCGGCTGTAGAGGAGTAAGTCTATGTTAAAAAAAAGGGGTCTCTATGATCCGGCTAATGAGCATGATGCCTGTGGTGTCGGTTTTGTAGCCAGAATTGACGGAGAAAGAACCCATAAGATCGTTGAAGAGGGTGTGCAGATCCTTTGTAATCTGGAACACAGAGGTGCTGTGGGCGGTGATATGAAAACCGGTGACGGAGCAGGTATGCTGCTTCAGATGCCCCACAAATTCTTTTCCAGGGTTCTCCCTTTTTCTCTTCCTGAAGAAGGACAGTACGGCGCCGGAATGATTTTTCTTCCCGCCAATCCCAAACAGGCTGCCGAAGCCGTTGCCATGACTGAAAAAGTCATTGCTGCCGAGGGAGCTAAACTGCTGGGATGGAGAGAAGTTCCTGTAGACCCCGACTGCCTGGGCGAACTGGCCCGGAGAGTTATGCCTTCTTTCAAGCAGGTTTTTATCAGCTATGAAGGGCTTTCCGGCGAAGCTCTGGAACGCAAGCTCTTCACTCTGCGTAAATGCCTTGAGAATGCAGCCCTGGCCAAAGGGATGGAGCTGGATGATTACTATCTTCCCTCCCTCTCTTCCAAAACAATTGTCTATAAGGGAATGTTTGTAGCGCCCCAGTTTGTTACCTTCTATCCCGACCTCGGGGAAGAGGATTTTGTTTCTGCCATGGCTCTGGTTCATCAGAGATACAGTACCAATACCTTTCCTTCCTGGCCTCTGGCACAGCCCTTCCGCTACATTGCCCATAACGGTGAAATCAACACCTTAAGAAGAAATACAAACAACATGAAGGCCCGTGAAACCTCCCTCTCTTCCGAAGAGTTCGGTGAGGATCTTAAAAAGATGCATCCCATTGTTCAGCCCAACGGTTCGGACTCAGCAGCTTTTGACAATGTGTTTGAACTGATTTCCAAGGGCGGGCGCTCCATGGAACATTCCATGATGATGATGGTACCCGAAGCATTCGGTGTGAAGTATCACATCTCGGAAGATAAAAGATCCTTTTTTGAATACCATGCGGCCATTATGGAGCCCTGGGACGGACCGGCAGCCCTTGTGTATACAGACGGATATAAAATCGGCGCCACTCTGGACAGAAACGGTCTGAGACCCGGACGTTATACCATCACCAAGAGCGGAAAAGTTGTTCTTGCTTCAGAAGCCGGTGTTATTGATATTGAGCCCGAAGATATTCTGGAGAACGGCAGACTGGAGCCTGGAAAAATGTTCCTGGTGGATCTGAACAGACACAGAGTCATCAGAGACAATGAGATCAAGAGTATCATTTCCCGTCAGAAGCCCTACAGAAGATGGCTCAGTGAACAGAAAATTGAACTCAAGGGACTCCACGGAGCACCCCGGAAGATCAAGCATGATTCTGCAACCCTTCTGGAGAGAATGAAATCCTTCGGATACTCCTTTGAAGATATCAGAACAGTCATAACTCCCATGGCCAGCAACAGCCAGGAGCCTGTAGGATCAATGGGTAATGACAGTCCTCTAGCCGTTCTGTCCGAAAAACCCCAGCTGCTGTACGACTATTTCAAACAGCTTTTTGCCCAGGTAACCAATCCCCCCATCGACCCCTACAGAGAGCATCTTGTTATGTCTCTCATGAGTTTTGTGGGTAGAGAGCGGAACCTGCTCAAGGAAACTCCCGAGCACTGCCGTCAGCTGAAACTGACCCATCCCGTACTGACCAATGATGATATTGAAAGCCTGAAATCTGTCGATCTGGACGATTTCAAGGTCTGCACAGTGCCCATTATTTTTGAAGTCACCAAAAAAGAGGGACTCCTTGAAGATGCCCTGGATAGACTCTGTCAGGAAGTGGAAAACCAGATCGATAACGGAAACTCTCTTGTAATTCTGTCTGACAAAGGCGTTAACAACCGTTTTGCCGCCATTCCCGCCCTGCTTGCCATTTCTGCGGTTCACCACTATCTTGTCCGCTGCGGCAAACGGCACCTGGCCGGACTTATTATCGAATCCGGTGAAGTCCGCTCGGTACACCACTTTGCCACTCTCATCGGATACGGTGCCAGCGGTGTGAACCCCTATCTGGTATTCGAAGCCCTGTCCGATCTGAAAGAGAGAGGATATCTGGAAGATGATCTGACACTGCCCCAGGCTATTGAGCATTACATCACGGCAGTCAAGAAGGGACTTCTTAAGGTTATGTCCAAGATGGGTGTTTCCACCATTAGAAGTTACAGAGGGTCTCAGATCTATGAATCCATCGGTCTTTCCGAATCCTTTGTAGAAAAATACTTCAGCGGTACAGCCTCCAGAGTCGGAGGAATTGATATTGAAGTTGTGGAACATGATGTTCTGTCCAAGCACAAAAAAGCCTGGAGTGAGAAGGATGTGTACAGCAACCGTCTGGCTCCCGGCGGAGAGTTCTCCAGCAGAAAGAATGCGGATAAGCATCTTTTTTCAGCAGAAGCGGTTGTGGATATGCAGAAAGCTGTCCGGACCGGAAATTATGAAACCTTCAAGAAGTATTCCAAGGGTGTTAACGACATCAGCCGGAACCTGAATACTCTCAGAGGTCTGTTCAAGTTCAAGACAGGCAATGCCATTCCCCTTGAAGAAGTTGAACCGGCATCAGAAATTGTCAAACGCTTTGTTTCCTCCGCCATGTCCTTCGGCTCCATGAGTAAAGAAGTACATGAAACCATGGCCATTGCCATGAACGGAATCGGTGCCAACAGCAACTCCGGTGAGGGTGGTGAAGACATGGCCCGTTACACTGTCAGAGAAAACGGAGACAATCCCAGAAGTAATATTAAACAGATTGCTTCCGGACGTTTCGGTGTAGACAGCCCCTATCTGGCCAACTGTAATGAACTGCAGATTAAAATGGCCCAGGGTGCCAAGCCCGGTGAAGGGGGACAGCTCCCCGGTCACAAGGTTAATGATATTGTTGCGAAGGTAAGGCATTCCACTCCGGGTGTAATGCTGATTTCTCCTCCTCCCCATCACGATATCTACTCCATTGAGGACCTGTCCCAGCTGATATTCGACCTGAAGAATGCCAACCCCAAAGCCCGTGTATCGGTCAAGCTGGTAGCGGAAGTGGGTGTCGGAACAGTCGCGGCAGGTGTTGCCAAGGGTAAGGCCGATATGGTTCTGATTTCCGGCGGTGACGGCGGTACAGGAGCCTCACCCCTTTCCTCTCTTAAACATGCAGGAAGCGCCTGGGAAATCGGTCTGGCCGAAACCCAGCAGGTCCTGGTGATGAATAAACTCAGATCCAGAATCAGAATCCAGTGTGACGGCCAGATGAAAACCGGACGGGACGTTGTGATTGCCGCCCTTCTGGGAGCGGAAGAGTTCGGATTCGGTACAGCCTCCCTGGTGTCTCTGGGATGTGTCATGATGAGAAAATGCCATACCAACGCCTGTCCTGTGGGAATTGCCACACAGAATGAAGAGCTGAGAAAGAGATTTGCCGGTAAGCCCGAACACCTGAGAAACTTTATGAACTTCGTAGCCGAAGAGGTCCGGGAGTATATGGCGGAACTGGGATTCAGAACGTTTGACGATATGGTCGGCCATGTGGAATGTCTGGAAGTGAATGACGCCATAGATCATTTCAAGGCCAAAGGGCTGGACTTCTCCAAAGTTCTGATGGCTCCCGATACATCCGGCGGTGAATCACTGCACTGTATTTCCAGTCAGGATCACGATTTCTCCCTGTCTCTGGATCAGGGCCTTGTTGAAAAAGCTAAGGATGCTCTTGAGAATCAGAAACCTGTTGTCATCCAGCAGCCCATCAAAAACTGCAACAGAACCGTAGGTGCCACCCTCAGTTATGAAGTGACATCCCGTTATGGAGCAGCAGGACTGAAGGACGACACAATCCATGTCAATCTGAAGGGATCTGCCGGACAGAGTTTCGGTGCCTTCCTCACCAAAGGGATCACCTTTGAGCTGGAAGGAGAGAGTAACGACTACCTGGGAAAGGGACTTTCCGGCGGTAGAATCATCCTCTATCCCCATGCGGGTTCCACCTTCTCGGGATACAGAAACATCATTACTGGTAATGTAAACCTCTTTGGTGCAACCGGGGGTGAAGTCTTTATCAACGGCCGGGCAGGTGAGCGTTTTGCTGTAAGAAACTCCGGTGCCATTGCGGTTGTAGAAGGTGTGGGAGACCACGGTTGTGAATATATGACTGGCGGTAGAGTCATTATTCTGGGTAAAACCGGTGTGAACTTTGCTGCGGGTATGAGCGGCGGTGTGGCTTATGTCTACGATGAAAACCAGCTGTTCGACACAAGATGTAACCTGGAGATGGTTGATATTGAACCTGTTGTGGATGCAGAGGATATCGACTTCCTCAAGACCATGATTAACCGTCATATCGAATACACAGACAGTAAGCAGGGAAAACTGCTGATCGAATCCTGGGAGGAATCTCTGCATAACTTTGTAAAGGTTATGCCCCTGGATTACAGAAAGGCTCTTGCCAGAATCAAGGAGCAGGAGACCAAGGAAACTGATGAAACTGCAATTACCGAGGAGGTATATGTCTAATGGGTAAGGTTCTCGGATTTTTGGAACATGGCAGAACGGATTTCAAGTACCGTCCTGTTGAAGATAGACTGAAAGATTATAAAGAGGTGATGATTCCGACTCCCATTGAGAGTCTCACAGATCAGGGCGCCCGCTGCATGGACTGCGGAACCCCCTTCTGTCATAACCTGGGATGTCCCATCAGCAACCTTATTCCCGAGTGGAATGATGCTGTCTACAGAGGACAGTGGAAAGAGGCTTTTGAACGTCTGGAAATTACAAACAACTTTCCTGAAGTGACCGGCCGCGTTTGTCCGGCTCCCTGTGAGACATCCTGTACCCTCAGTATTAATGATGCTCCTGTTACTATTAAACAGATGGAGCTGGGAATTATTGAGAAAGCCTGGGCGGCAGGCTGGGTTGTTCCTCTGCCTCCCAAGAAAGAGACGGGCAAGAGTGTTGCTGTCGTGGGCAGCGGCCCTGCGGGTATGGCTGCCAGTCAGCAGCTCCGCCGCATGGGACATCAGGTTACCCTCTTTGAAAAAAGTGAAAAGATCGGAGGACTCCTCCGCTACGGCATTCCCGATTTCAAACTGGATAAGGGAGTGCTGGACAGAAGAATCGAGCAGATGGAAGCTGAAGGTGTCAGTTTTGAAACCGGTGTGGCCATTGGTGAAGATCTCTCTATCCGCTATCTGCAGAATAAGTTTGATGCTGTTCTGATTACCATGGGAGCCGGAGCTCCCCGCAATCTTCCTGTGCCCGGCCGTGAACTGAAGGGTGTCCATTTCGCAATGGAATATCTGGCTCAGTCCAACAAGAATGTTTCCGGCGAGTTCTATGACGAGGAAGTCATTAACGCCAAAGGGAAAACCGTTCTTGTTATCGGCGGGGGTGATACCGGTTCCGACTGTGTGGGAACAGCCAACAGACAGGGTGCCAAAAAGGTATATCAGTATGAAATTATGCCCAAACCCCTGGAGTGGAAAGAGTCACACAACCCCAACTGGCCTGACTGGCCCTCCATCCTGAGAACATCTTCTTCCCACAACGAAGGGTGTGAAAGAGACTGGAATATTACCACTCTGGGATTTGAAGGCAAGAACGGCACCGTCAGCAAGGGCAGTTTTCAGAAAGTGGAATGGAAGGCTGATCCCGCCGGCGGACGTCCTCAGCTTGTTCCCCTGGAAGGCAGCGAGTTTGACCTGAAAGTGGATCTGGTCTTCCTGGCCATGGGATTTGTACATGTTGAGCATAACCGTATTATCACAGATCTGAATCTGGAACTGGACGGCCGGGGCAATATCAAGACCGACGGCAATTACGGCACTTCCATTGACGGTGTTTTTGCCGCAGGTGATGCCGAGACAGGTGCTTCCCTTGTTGTCAGAGCACTGGGGC
This sequence comes from Spirochaetales bacterium, assembly GCA_028532905.1. GTDB lineage: Bacteria > Spirochaetota > Spirochaetia > DSM-2461 > DSM-2461 > Oceanispirochaeta. Next base: position 11,654 of record JAQQAM010000164.1, on the reverse strand, counting down.
ATGGCCGGAGCGCTGCCGAGGCAGTGGATGCCTACCTGAAATAATTATTTAAATATTGTATTGAATGTGAACTGCCCCGCTGATCCGGGGCAGTTATTTGTGGTGATCGTCGTGAAGGACGAAAAAGAACCGTTTTTCTGGTGACAGGATACGTATTCCCTATTATGACCAGGCAAACTTTCCAAAAAAAACAGGATTAAATTCCCATAATAATTCTGGCTGTTGTAAAGTAGATAAACAGTCCGAAAGCATCCGCCACAGTTGTGATAAGGGGACCGCTGGCCGCAGCAGGGTCAAGTTTAAAGCGCTGCAGCAGGAAGGGGAGGGAGACCCCGATCAGATTTGTTGCGGTGAGAATCATAAACAGGGAGATGAAGATGATCAGTCCCAGTTCAGGTCCTCCCCTGAACCAGCCCAGAACAAAACCCATTCCTCCCAGAACCAGTCCCAGCAGGGCTCCCAGGGCGATCTCCCTGAGAATGGTTTTGACAACCTGATTGCCCCGGATTTCTCCTGTACCCAGAGCCCTGATAATCATCATTGCCGACTGACTGCCTGAATTCCCCCCTGTGTCTATGAGAAGGGGAATGAAAAAAGCCAGAGCGACAGATGCGGCCAGGGCATCTTCAAAGGCTGCAATAATTCCTGATGAAACTAGATTCACCAGAATAAGGATGGAGAGCCAGGGAGCTCGGCTTCCCAGCATACGGAAAAAACCAGTTTCCCAGTAACTCTTTCCCAGAGGTTTTACGGCAGCCTGGAGCTGGAAGTCCTCAGTGGTTTCTTCCTGGGCTACATCCAGGATATCATCGATGGTAACAATTCCTTCCATCCGTCCGGCGGCATCAACCACCGGCAGAACCAGCAGGTCGTAGTCGCTCATAAGCTGCACAGCCACTTCCTGATCCTCATCCGCCCGGACTTTGATCACACTGTAATCCAGAAGCTGGGAAATTCGGGTGTCCGGGGATGAGAGGATAATACTGTTCAGGGTCAGGGCATCCTCCAGAATGCCGTTATCATCCAGAACATAGAGTACAGACAGCGTTTCGCTGTCCCTTCCGTTTTTTCTCAGATATTTCAGAACCTGCCGAACCGACCAAGTCCGGTGAACAGTTATAAAATCCGGAGTCATCAGCCGCCCGACGCTGTCTTCCGGAAAGTTCATCAGTCTGTTTGTCTCGAGCCGGTCTTCCCGGGGAAGCATGGCTATCAGTCTTTCTCCGGAAGCGGCGGGAAGTTCCGTTATAAAAGCGGATCTGTCATCAGGATTCAGGGCGGACAGGAGTACTTTAACCTCTTCCGGGGGAATTTCAAAAATGAGAGGATCTCTGATAAAGGGAGACAGTCTGGAGAGAACCGCGGCTCCCAGTTCTTCAGGTAAAATGCGAAGCAGTTCTATACCGTCTTTGCTTCCCATCTTTTCCAGCTCCCGGGCCAGTTCAAATGAGGCTGTTTCATAGGCCGGCCAGGAAATCTCCGAGAGTTCATGCCAGTCTCTTTTTTTCAGTAATGCTGTAATTGTATCGTCAAGAATATGATTCCTGTCCATATATTTAACCTCCCGGATGTTTTGTGTGTCCTTAGGGTAATCAAGAAACAGGCGTTGCTTTATGTAGATTTTGTATGTTGTTCATGAATAAGACGTGGACTTAAAGTTCTGGAAAAGAGGATGAAAACATACCAAACGGTCTATACCGGAAATTCGGATCTTTGCCGAAAATAAATTATTCAATAAAAAGAAATCTGTTTAAGGAGAATCTTATGTACGAAATTAAAGAAGCGACCTGTGACTGCTGCCGTACTGTTTTCAGAGCGGTAAATCAGAAACACTACTGCTCCCGATGCAATAAATATTATTATGTCTGTAAACGCTGTAATGAAGAGGGATCTGCCTGTCCGGACTGCGGTATTAATCTGAAAAGAAAAACACCTCCCTTGAGTATGCTGAAAGGGGAACTGGGTATTGAGCAGTCTCTGAAAAGAAACCTTGAGAAAAGAGAACGGTATTTTTCCAGATAATACGGGGTAACCCGGAACAAACAGTTATAAGGTAACAGTGTCTATCACGAAAACAGAAAAGCCGCAGACATGACTCTGCGGCTTTTATTGGCTTGAAGGATAATCCGCTTAGGGATTACTTGTTCATATAGGCCACGAGGATATCATCCAGTGTACCCATTTCAGCAAGAACTTTCAGTCCCTTGAGCATCTCGTACTGGTCACCGCCGGCTGCCAGGAAGTCATTGGTAGCCATGCTGTATTTGGCACCCGGGTCAAGGGCGCTGCCGCCGACCATAACTTTGGTAACCCGGCTTCCGGCAGGTTTGGTTTCATCGAATTCGAAGGTCAGGCCGGCCATGTGGCAGTAGGCGCCGCTGGCTTCGGGATAGTCTTTGATACCGTTTTCAATCACTTCAACAACAGTGCTTCCGGGAACTTCCAGTACGGTTACTGTATTTCCGAAGGGCAGAACTGTAATGATTTCACCCTTTGTTACTTCACCGGCTTCGATGGAGGCTCTGATGCCCCCGCCGTTCTGCAGAGAAATATCGGCACCTGTGGCGTCCAGAAGGGCTGCGCCGATTAAATCACCAAGATTGGTGGAACCGGTTCTGACATTGGCTCTTTCTCCGTCCAGGAATACATCGGTATGTCCCACAACTACAGAAGTTACTTTCTCGTTTTCCGCTTTGATGCTTTCAACTATCGCCAGGATGGCGGCATCTTCTTCCACTTCAGCAGCATCATCTTTTGTAAAGAGCATGGCCTTGGAGGAAGCTCCGGTTTCCATGGAGTAGCTGAGTTCCGCCACACCGAGGTTTTTATCGTGGTAACCGGACTGAACAATCAGGCCTGTACCGGCGGGTGTTCCCATTTCCATGGGAGTATGGCTGTGTCCGTCAACAAACAGATCGATTCCGGCCACTTTTTCCATAACAGAGACAGATGTGTTGGTTGTTTCTTCATCTACCCCAAGGTGTCCCAGAGCAATAAGGACATGCACCTGGTCTCTCAGTTCTTCAACCATTTCCATTGCTGCTTCCGCAGGGTCTACAAAAGTTAGACCTTCCACATTTTTGGGGTGAGTTTTGTAAAGTGTTTCATCGGTGGTCAGGCCGAAAATACCGACCAGGAGGCCGTTTACATCCAGTATTGTATAGGGAGGCAGGATTGTCTCGCCTGTGGCATCATCAATGACATTGGCACAGACAACGGGGAAATCACACATGGCAGTCAGTTCAAGAAGTCTTTCTTTTCCATAGTTGAAGTCGTGGTTGCCGGGAGCCATTGCATCGTAACCCATGGCATTGAGAACCTTTACAGCGGCTTCACCTTCGGAGAGAGTGACCAGAGTGGTTCCGTGAAATGTATCACCTGCATCCAGCAGCAGGACATTGGGATTTTCGCTTTTCAGTCTGCTGACCTCTGTTGAGATTTTTGCAAATCCCATACCGTCGTATTTTCCTTCCAGGATACGGCCGTGAGTGTCATTGGTATGAGCCACAACCAATGTTGTATCTTCCACTTTGGGAAGAGAGGAGCAGGACGCCAGCACAAGTGCCAGAGCTGTCAGCAGGACAGCTGTTTTGAATAGAATAGAGCCTTTTTTCATTTTTTTCTCCTTGTGATTTTGATCTGCCGGATCAGCATATTCTTTCCGGCAGACAACCCGTTCAGGTTTTACACAGTGTTAATTGTAAATCCTGTCATTCTTCTTAACAATAACTATCTGTTAAAAATGAACTAAAATACAGAATAAGCTACTTTTCTGTAACCTTTTTCAGTTAATAAGCCTCTTTTCCGATAGTAGTAGCATGAACAGAATCATTCCCGTGGCCAGTGGTAAGGGTGGCGTTGGCAAATCGTTTTTAACAGTTAATCTTGGTGTGACTCTGGCCCGGATGGGGAAGACGGTGATCCTGGTCGATCTGGACCTTGGGGGCTCCAATCTCCATACTTTTCTGGGAATCCGCAATACACAGACCGGAATAGGCCATTATCTGAATAAACAGGCTGACAGTCTGGAATCTCTTGTTATTCCCACAGATATTAATAAACTCTATTTTATTCCCGGTGACGGTCTGTTCACCGGAGCGGCTCAGCAGCATTATTTTCAGAAAATGAAAATCATCAAGGAACTCCCCGGACTGGTGGCAGATTATATCCTGCTGGATCTGGGAGCCGGAACATCCCATAACATCGTGGATTATTTTATTCCCTTTCCCCAGGGGATCGTGGTGACGGTTCCTGAAACAACGGCCATTCTCAATGCCTACTCTTTTCTGAAAACCGCACTGGCCCGGTCCATCTTCAGATCTTTTCCTCCCCATTCGGAAGAAAGGGCACTGGTACAGAATTTTTTCAAACAGCGGCTGGAAGGTTCGGGCTCCTCCCTTTTTACTCTGGCAGACCGTCTGGGAGAGATCAATCCGGAATATGCGGAAATGGTGAGAGATAAGCTGTCTGTGTTTTACCCGGGGGTTATCATTAATATGGGACGATCTGTATCCGACAGAAACCTGGGAAAAAACTTAAGAGTGATCAGCCGGAAAAACCTGGGCATTTCTCTCCAGTACCTGGGGTATGTGGAGTGGATGAACGGTGTTTCCCGGTCCATCACATCCCGTAAGCCCTATTGTCTGGAACATAAGGATAATCTGACTTCTTCACTGGAGAGTATCTGCAGAAGACTGGATTCTCTGGTTCCGGAGAAGAGCATACCCCTGTATGAGGATGATGAGGATCTGGATGTTCTGAACTGGATACAGCCGCCCCGCTGACAGGGCTGTTCTGTATTATGGTGCAATTTGGGAAATATAGCCTTGCAATAATAAATATACAATTATTTGAATCTCATTTGAAAAATGATTAAATGCATATAGTATAGTGATATATATTAGATTTTACATATCCTTGATATACCTGAATTACCCTCCGGAATATTGACATTACATATTTATACACGATATAAATAACGGATTATGGAGATTAGTGATTTAACCGTTACGGCCACTCTGGCCAGCCTCGTACTGGATGAGGCGGAAACACAGAAACTGGGAGATGAAGTTTCCCGGATGCTCAGTTATTTTGAAAAGATGAGCGAAATCGATGTGGATGGTCTTGAACCCACCACTCATGCACTTCAGAAGGAGAACCGCCTGCGTGATGACCGCAGGCTTTCTAATGAAGCCCAGCCGGATGAACTGCTCGAATGTGCTCCTGACCTGGAAGACAGATTCATCCTCATTCCCAATGTCCTTTAATCCGTTTCTTTAAATTATTCATTACTAAAAGGTAAATCATGTCTGATTTTGAAAAAAAATGGTCTGAAGCCTGTACTCAGCCCCAGACCTTAAAAGCGTATAGAAAGTATGTGGAACAGTGGGAGGAACAAATCGGGAGTTTTCTCGAATTTGATCCCCTGCGCAGCCTGGAAGCAGATATTCCTCAGGGACCTCTTACAGGTATTCCCTTTGCCGTTAAAGATAATATAGCCGTAAAGAACTATAAACTGACCTGCGGTTCCAAAATGCTGGAACATCTGGTCTCTCCCTATACGGCAACGGCAGTGAAGAATCTGCAGAAAGCCGGTGCTGTTATGGTGGGTAAAACCAATCTGGACGAGTTCGGAATGGGCTCCTCCACAGATAATTCGGCTCTGAAACAAACAAACAATCCCTGGGATACAGAACGGGTGGCCGGAGGCTCCAGCGGGGGCAGTGCCGCCGCAGTGGCAGCAGGTCTTGTCCCCTTTGCTCTGGGTTCCGATACGGGTGGATCTGTCCGTCAGCCGGCATCCTTCTGCGGTGTCTACGGGCTGAAACCCACCTATGGCGTGGTCAGCCGCTACGGTCTGACCGCCTATGCCTCCTCACTGGAAGTGATCGGGGTTGTGGCCAGAACAACATCCATGTGTAAAACTGTCTTTGAAGCCATGAAAGGTAAAGATCCCATGGATCACACTTCAATGGATCATACTCCTTCGGGTAAGGAAGTAAAGACCGTGGGCGTTCTGAAAATAGAGGAGGGGGCTCTCAATCCTGAAGTGAAAGCTTCCTATGACAGCACAGTGGAACGACTGAAAAAAGCGGGATATGAGATCATTGAGATTGAACTTCCCACGCTGGAATATGTGGTTCCCGCCTACTATACCATTGCCACAGCCGAAGCCAGCGCCAACCTGGCCCGGTATAACGGTATCCGCTACGGCCATGCTCCCGTATATGCCGAAAACCCAACCGATCTGATGAGAAAGTCAAGACATGAGGGATTCGGGGATGAAGTAAAACTCAGAGTTCTGTTGGGAACCTATGTCCTCCGATCCGGTTTTCAGGATCAGTACTATGTTAAAGCCCAGAAGATCAGAACCGCCATCCGCAACGATGTGGAGCGCTGGTATGATAAGGCGGATATTCTGATGATGCCCGTATTCCCCACACCCGCCTTCCATCACGGAAGCTCTGACCTGGATACCTTCCAGCAGAAACAGGCGGACCTGTATACCTGTACCGCCAACCTGGTGGGACACCCGGCACTGTCGGTACCCTCTACAATGGAAAACGGACTGCCCGTGGGCGTTCAGTTTATGGCTCCTCCCTTTGAAGAAGACCGTCTTTTTCAGGTCTCTTCGGTGCTGGAGAAGGAATTCCAGGCTCCTGAAGCTCCTGGTTATCACACAGATTGGAGTTAAGTTTTGTATCAGTCATTTATCGGCCTGGAAATACATATTCACCTTGATGCAGAAACCAAGGCCTTCTGCGGATGTAAAGCCCACTTTGGAGATGAAGAGAATACCAATGTCTGTCCCGTCTGTATGGGATTTCCCGGTGTTCTGCCTACGCTGAATGAAAAAGCCATTCAGATGTCCTACACAGTGGCCCGGGCACTGAACTGCAAGCTCAGTCCCAACACAAAGTTTGAAAGAAAGAATTATTTTTATCCGGATATGCCCAAGAACTATCAGATTTCCCAGTTTGCGGAACCTGTGGGACGGGACGGATACATCGATATTGAGATTGGAGACTCCATCAAGCGCGTCCGGATCCACGACGTCCACTTTGAAGAGGACGCAGGTAAGATGATTCACGCCGGTGACATGTCCCTCCTGGACTATAATAGGGCCGGATATCCTCTGCTTGAGATTGTTACAGAGCCCGACCTGGTGATCGGAGAAGATGCGGAAGCCTTCCTGAAGAGCTTCCGCCGTCTGGTCCGCTATCTGGGGGTCTGTGACGGAAACATGGAAGAAGGTTCCATGAGATGTGATGCCAACGTCTCCATCAACCTCAAAGGGGCCGGACTGGGAGAAAAGGTAGAGATCAAGAACCTCAACTCCTCCCGTTTTGTCCGCAAAGCTCTGAACTACGAGATTGAACGTCAGTCAGGCATGATGGATGAGGGAAAGGCGGTTGTTCAGGAAACAAGACTGTGGAATGAAAACCGGGACCAGTCCGAACCCATGAGAAAGAAGGAAGATGCCAATGACTACCGCTACTTCCCCGAGCCCGACCTGCCTCCTTTCAGACCCTCTGAAGAGTTCATGCAGGATGTGGAAAACAGCCTCTGTGAGATGCCTCTGGTCAGAAAACAGCGCCTGATGAACAGCTACGGCCTTTCATCGGATCAGGCGGAATACATCCATGAAGAAAAGTACATGGCCGATTTCTTTGAACAGGCCGTGTTCAGCGGAGCCGAAGCGGTACAGGTCTACTCCTGGCTCTCTTCGGATGTTAAAAAGCTGCTGAACCGTACAGGTCTGTCTCTGGAAGACTGTCCATTAAGTGCTGAGCGTCTGGCCAAACTGATCTCCATGATCGGCGACGGTCAGATCAGCGGAAAGATCGCCAAGAAGGTTCTGGACTACATTTTTGATGAGGATAAGGATCCCGAAACCATCTGTAATGAGAAAAAACTGGTTCAGATTTCAGATCCCACCGCCATTGGAAAGATTGTTGAGGACGTTCTGGCGGCCCATGCACAGGTTGTGGAGGATATTAAAGCCGGTGACGCCCGTCAGATGGGATTCCTGGTGGGACAGGTCATGAAGGCCTCCGGCGGCAATGCGGCCCCTCCCGTGGTTCAGTCGGTGTTGAAAGAAAAAGTTTTAGGATAGGAAAGTTAAAATGCGCGTATTGGCAAAAGATATAAAAGACTATGCCGGCAAGGAAGTTACTGTTCAGGGATGGATTCACAGAATCCGGGACCTGGGGGGTGTGAACTTCATTGTTTTCAGAGACAGAAGCGGCCGGATTCAGCTGGTCACAAATGATGAACTGGATGTGACCCTGGAATCTGTCGTGTCTGTAACAGGAACTGTACAGGCCAATGAGAAGGCTCCCGGGGGATACGAGATTCAGATGTCCAATATGGATGTTCTGGCTCCGGCGGCAGCGGATCTTCCCTTTCCAGTAAACCAGGACCCCGAGAAGATCGGTCTGGAAACCATTCTGGACAACAGGGCCATTTCTTTGAGAAATCCCAAGATTCTCTCCATTTTCAGACTGCAGGCCGACATAATGCGGTACTTCGGTGAATATCTGAGAGCTCAGGATTTTACTGAAATCAAGTCCACCAAACTGGTAGGAGGCGCCACTGAGGGAGGAACCAACCTCTTTCGTGTGGAATACTTCGACACCTCCGTCTGTCTGGCCCAGTCTCCCCAGGTGTACAAACAGACCATGGTGTCCAGCGGTCTGGAGCGTGTGTTCGAAATCAGCCACGCCTACAGAGCGGAAAAGCATGAAACCTCCCGTCATATCAACGAGTATGTTTCCATGGATGTGGAGATGGGATTTATCGAAGATGAAATGGAGCTGATCGAGCTGGAACGGGGCGCCATGAAATACATCTTTACCAAAATTAAAGAGAACAACCAGAGAGAACTGGATGACTGGGGCGCCACGGTTCCCGATCCCGAGCTCTGTGACAAGATCCCTGTAATCTCCCATGAACAGTGCAAGAAGATCGTTTCCGAAAGAGTGGGTAAAAGATTTTTTGAAATCAATCCTGAAGCGGAAGTGGTCATCTCCGAATGGGCCATGGAAGAATACGGCATTGACCTGGTATTCATCAATGAGTTCCCCCGGAAGAAACGCCCCTTCTACACCTATCCCAAGGGACTGAAGACCATGAGTTTCGACCTGGTGTTCAGAGGTCTGGAAATCACCACAGGCGGCCGTCGTATCAATGAGTACAGAATGTTTCAGGAAGCCCTTCCCAAATTCGGCCTGACCGAAGAGGAACTGGGAGCCTATGCCTCCATCTTTAAATACGGATGTCCTCCCCACGGCGGTTTCGCCATCGGTCTGGAACGTCTGACCCAGAAGATTCTGGGACTCAATAATGTCAAGGAAGCCTCTCTGTTCCCCAGGGACAGAAAGAGGATTACTCCTTAACGTCAAAAAATAAGGTAATTATCGGGGCCACGCTGCAAAGTTGTGGCCTTTTTTAGTTTCTGCTCAGCTCAGCGATTTCGTCTCTTATTGCTTTTTCAACAAAGCGATTAATCGAAACTCTCAATTGTCGTGCTGATACAGCCAGTTCCTTATGGAGTTCCGGGGGAATCCGGAGATTAAACTTACCGGAATATGGTTTGTCAGGTTCAACCCCATCTTCTCTGCACCACTGCAGGTAATCATCCAGTGACTGCTGAAAGGATGTTTCAAGCTCATCTACTGATTTACCCTGAAAGGTAATGACATCCCTGGTATTTATAACATCACCGTGGAAAATACGGGCATCAGGATCATACTTTACATCTCCAATATAGCCTTTATACTCCATCATGGTATCACTCCTGCATTTGAAAGAAATCGTCTCACTGACTCTACAGCTCCTTTATCAGTATAAGGTGCTGGATGAGGTCTGTGAAAAACGGCCCGTGACTCATTCAGTTTGACACGGATTCTTGATCCGTAGCCCTCAGAAATTTTACAGCCCAAATATCTGAAAAAAGATTCTATGTCCTTCCAGGAGATCTTTGATGATACAGGCCTGGCGAAAATACACTGTAAACACTTTTTTGCTTTCTATTCATAGAATAGTACCGTATTTTAGTACTGAAAAGGGGATGCCTGTAATAAGTCCCTAAAATTATTGATACCTCCTGGTTCTGCTATAAGGAATCTATTGAATCTGTTGCTTTTAATTTCATTCCGGAAACTGACAAAACCATTAAGAGGAGGTGTTTCACTTAATTATTCCATTCCTGAGCCGCTCACCCCTGTATCATCTAATCCCTAAGTGTATACTGTCAACTCAGGAGGCCCGATGAACCATTCCGCCCAATACGACAGAATCGAACAGACAGCCAGAGCCATTTACACCCGCAACCGGGTCAGTGTCCGGGGGCTGGAATTTCATCAGCCTGCCCTGGGGCATTATGAGTCCCTTTTTGCCTGGGATTCGGGCTGGGCAGCCATAGCTCTGTCAGTTTTTGATCCGGAGCAGGGCATCCGGGAGCTGGAGGCTCTCTTTTCTTTTCAGATGGATGACGGGCGTATTCCTCATGAGGTCAGGTTTCCTGAGCTGGGCGGGAGTGAAAACCTGTTCCGCCGTTTGTATCTCTCTCTGCTGGCTTCCCAGTTTGATGATCAGGGTCGATCTGCCATGGTGGACCCCCCAAGTTATCTTGTGGCGGCGGCTTACCTCTACAAAGCTCATCCGGACAGGAGAATTCTGAATCTTCTTCCTGCAATGCAGAGCTGTCTGGATTATCTGTGCAGATCGCGGGATATTCTGGGTGACGGTCTTGTGGCCAATCTCCACCCCTGGGAGTCGGGATGTGATATGGCCCCCTATTTTGATGCCATGGTCGGTGTCCGTGGAGGGAGTCCTTTCTGGAAACTCCGGTATGAACTGAAATACAAAAGACTACTGGACCGGCTCTCAAACCATGGTTGGAATGCCGCCCGGGTCAAAGAGGATAATGGTTTTGTTTTTGAAGAGCCCGGCTTCAACGGTCTGACCGCCATGGGAGCTCAGGCTCTGGCGTATTTGTGGAATGCAGCGGGAGAGCCGGATAAGGCGCAGCACTGCGCCGTACAGGCAGAAACAATTGTGGCTGCTGCTGAAAAAAAACTTTGGGATGAGGAGTTCGGCTACTTCTTCCCCCGTTTTAAGAAGGCCGGAAGTCATGAGTATTCTCTGTCTCTCAGAAGCTGCCTCAATGCCTCCTCCCTGTTGATGACCGGTCTGGTGAGCCCGGAAAAATCCGACCGGATTATGAGAGAGTACTTTGACAGCGAAGAACACTTCAAAACAGAATCAGGCCTGTCCTTCAATTCGGACAGCGAGATGGAATTGAGCAGCCTGAAGCATACCATGCTCTGGCGGGGGCCCTGTCAGTGGATCAATATGAACTGGATGGCCGCCGGGGCGGCAGCTGCCTGCGGCCGGCCGGATCTGGCAGAAGAGATTACCGGAAAAACTGCTGCTCTTATAGAGAAAGAGGGATTTCGTGAGTTTTATCACCCCGTAACAGGGGAGGGGGCTGGTGCCAGGGATTTTCTGTGGCCTGCTCTGGTTCTGGATATGCTTAAGAGCTACGGCCCATAAGTTTTTCTGTTAAGGATAGGAGGGGCGCCCGGGCGGTCCGGCTGGGAAGGCAGCCGGACGGAACCCCCCGATAGCCTGGATCGGAAGAGCACACG
>JAQQAM010000163.1 GCA_028532905.1 Spirochaetales bacterium | reverse complement strand
TATGGTGCGCCGTGAAAGCTGCGCAAGTCCAACGGGTGAGAGTCCCGTCCGGGTAAGTGCCGAAGCGCCCGGTAGCTGAGTCCGGTTGCTTGGAGAGATCCTAGTGGCTGAGCGGACTGACAAGAGCCTCATTGGAGGGAGCAAAATAACGGGCCGCAACGCGAGTGAACGCTGAGCAAGCCTCGTCAGATTATCATCCGAAAGGAGTTTGGGAGGGCCGAGCCGCTCATATCACGGCGAAGGCAACAGACAACCGCTATGATTTCGGAGCGGCGGTTGGACATCCCCGGGGTATTGGCGGCGGCACGTTATGAAGGATTTGTGCGGAACACGGGAGACCCTCCCCGGCATGTCATTGTCGGACAGGAGACTCAGGATATAAGGGGGAGACCGAAATTTCTGAGAGCCGGGAGGGAGTCCGAGGGGCCCGTAGTACCTGTGATGCCGGTGAAAGTCGTGCGGAGGAAAGGAGTCCTGCGGTGATAATGCGTAATGAGGAGGAACGTGCGAGGGCATGTCTGAGAAGACCAACAACCCCAAAGATAAAGTACGACGCCTTCAAAGAACGCTATGGGTGTGCGCCAAGAAGAGTAAGACCCGGCGTTTCCATGCCCTATATGATCGGATCTATCGGCGTGACGTGTTGATGGAGGCGTGGAAGAGAGTGCGGGCGAACGGTGGTTCGGCGGGAGTCGATAAGAAGACGATTGTCGATATTGAAGCCGGTGGGGTGAATCTGTTTCTTGATGAAATAGAGCAGTCCCTTCGAACCAAGAGGTACAGGCCGAGTCCGGTTCGGCGCGTGTACATTCCCAAAGGAAAGGGCAAGGAGCGCCCCCTTGGCATACCCACGATTCGCGACCGGGTGGTGCAGATGGCGGCAAAGATCGTGATTGAGCCCATATTTGAAGCCGACTTTCAGGATTGCAGCTATGGCTTCCGTCCCCGTAGAGGTGCAACGGATGCTATGGAAGAGATCAGGAAGGCTGGTAACCGAGGGCATAATTACGTAATCGATGCCGATATTAGCGGCTACTTCGATTCCATTGATCAGGATAAGCTACTGACTGTGGTGATGGAGCGGATTAGTGACAGGCGTGTTCTTAAATTGATACGGCAGTGGCTTAAGGCCGGAGTCATGGAGGAGGGCTTAGTGAGAAGATCTTCATCGGGCACTCCCCAGGGCGGTGTGTTATCACCTCTTCTGGCTAACATCTACTTGAATGTGTTTGACCGTGTTTGGAATAACCATTGCCGACATCTGGGCAAGCTTGTCAGGTATGCTGATGATTTTGTGGTGATGTGTCATAGGGAGTCTCAAGCTAATGAGGCTTTACGGCGCATTAAAGTCATCATGGATCGAATGGGGTTGATTCTTCACCCTGAGAAGACAAAGATGGTTAATATAAGCCGGGGGCTCGATAGCTTTGAGTTTCTCGGTTGGACAGTGCGCAAGAGGAGAAGCATTCAGCGTAATCCTCGTTGGCATTTTGTCAATCGTTGGCCGTCTCCCAAGTCAATGAAGAGCGTGCGGAAGCGTATACACGATTTGACGTCAGTACGGGGTAACCCGGCTCGGAATTTGGATGAACTGTTTGAGCGCTTGAATCCTGTCTTAAGAGGATGGGGAAATTATTTTTCAACAGGTAATTCAGATGGCAAATTCAATCAGCTGGACAGATATGTCTGGCAAAGAATTCTCAGGTGGATGTGGAGAAGAGGGGGACAAAGAACCCGATTCAGCTGTGTCCGCTGGCCTGCCGAGAGACTTTGGGAAGCGGGTTTGTTTCGCCTGCAGGGTTCTGTGGCTTACCCTTCGCAAGCCGCACCAAGAATATCACCGGTAAGCCGTGTGCGGGAAACCCGCACGCACGGTTTGAAAGGAGGTGCTGGAAACAGGCTGTGTTAAAGCAGTACTGCGCCAGCTATCGACCAATGAGACAAAAGATCCTGATTGGAATTGCCCTGATTGTACTGGCCGCTTTGTTTTTTGTTATCAGAACTCCCTTTTCCGGAGAAAGGGAGATTGAAGGGCATGTGGACGCTTATTTTCATCTTTATGCCTCCCCCACAAGAGAGGTCTTTGAAGTTCTTTTATCAGAATTCGAATCCTTTTACCCGGGAATTGAGCTGGAATATCATATTGAGCCCTATCAGGATCTGAAAAAAACATTGATTTCCCGGCTGGAAACCGGTGAAGGAGAATCCGCCGTTGTCTGTGTGCTCACTGCCGAAGATCTGCTGCGTATGGCACCGGGTCAGGAGAATCTTTCCCCCTGGATCTCATCCACCTGGTCAATCTACTACAACGAAAAACGGCTGTCCCAACTGGGATACTCCCGGGAAGACCTTCTGGCTCTCTCGGATCAGGGGCTGGAAGTATTCACCCGGACCTTTGAAGATAAGGTGAATGAAGGAGAGACCCTGTTTTCCCTGGGTGCCGATTTCTACTGGCCCTGGCTGGCCTGGGTGCAGCATCTTCAATTGCTGGATACGGGGGGTAAGAATCCGCAAGCCCATGGGGTGCAGGACTGGGAGACCGGGATACTCCTGTGGGAAGAGATGTTAAGCAGGGATTATTTCAATCCGGACTACAGGAGTTTCAACTGGGCAGGCAGTCATCTGGCCATCAGCAGGGGAGAGTCTCTTTTTGTACTCAGTGATGCCTCCCTCTACAGTACCTACCTTCCTTCGGAAAGGTCCTCTATCAACTCAGTTCCCTTTCCCGGTTCCGTCGCTCAGCACTGGCAGGTGGGGTCCAATCTGTACCTCGTATCCCTTAGTGGGGTACAGGAGGACGACAGTAATGCCGAAGCCGCCGGGATTCTAGTGGATTACCTGAGGAGTGAGGGGATTCAAACCCGGTTCCTGGAACAGACGGGTATCCGTTTCCTTATGGAGAATGAGGATCGCAAAAGAAAGGAAATCCCTTCTATTACACAAAAAACAAGAGATCCCGCCATGCAGGATCTCCTGAAATACTTAAACCGGTAAACTGTCTGCCGCCTTAATACGGGGCATCCACAGCTCCATTAGGCAGCAGCTGTTCCCGGAAAATAATTTCCGGGCAGGGGAGGCTTTTTACTGTTCTCCCAGCAGATAGGCCAGGCTGTAGTAGTCACTGCCGTATCCGATGGCCACTTCTCCCCAGGCTGCTGCATTACTGGCTTCGATGCTGGTTCTCTTGTCAAGAACTGGTGTGTCTGACGGTACAATTCCGTATTCCCAGTCACCCGCACTTTCCCAGGAGCTTCCGTCTCCCTGATACCAGGCGAACTTGGCACCGTCAAAGGTTCCCAGGTCTCCGCTCAGGTAGGAGATGTAAGGCTTGTCGTTAAACAGAGTCAGATCCACCCATTTTCCCACATTCCCTGTGGAGTCTACAACAACGGGATTGTCAAAGCTGTAGGCTGCTGTGGTTCCGTCAATATTATCCGCATGGATGTAGAGCAGGTCACCGTTGGAGATCCGGTAGGCCACAATATGGAGTCCGCCTGTGGAGTCAATGGCCATTTCCACATACTGCCCGGCATAGCTGCCCAGGGGCACATCCTGAATGGTCCAGTGGCCGCTGTTGTTATTGTTCAGAGCCGGACTGCCGGCGCCATGCTGCTGACTTCCTCTGGCCAGCTGCAGCTTGTTCTGAGTCTCATTATAGAAGACAGTAACGATGCGGTTGTCCGTACCTGTTGCATGGTATTTATCCATGGCAATGGCGGAATAGAGTCCCACATCGTCGCCGCTGTCGTCGGGGTTGGTATCCGTGTCTTCTTCACCGGCAACAATATTGTACCCGTTACTGATGTTGGAATAAACATAGGGATTAAAAAATGTTCCATTTCCTGTTCTGCTTGATGGGACAAAAGTTCTGGCATTATTGCTTGTTACCGCAAATTTAAGTGCCTGTGCCCATGTATCGTAGTAGACAACATAGTTATAGTCATCTTCCACCATTATCTTGGGGTTTTTGAACTGGTAGAGATATTCATCCATACCATCACTGGGATCAATAGAGTCGTTTTGATCATCTCCCATGATTTCTATCCAAGCTGTTCCGCCACTACTGTCATAAGTCCTGATCGTACCCCAGTTTGTTCCGTAATACAGGTTATCAAGATAGATCATATGGTAGGCATTCCCTGTATCAACAGCTATATCATTGTATTCGAACATATCAACTGAAGTTTCTATTGTAGTTGCAGCAACAGATGCAGGAGTCGTCGTCGGAGTGCTGGCCCGCATGGATGTGGTCAGGTAATGTGCCCAGGAACCGATCAGGTTTCCGTTGCTTGTGTTCATACTCATTGCCGGATATTCGGCATCTTTTGATCCGCCGAAGGCTTCTGATACATCCCAGACGTACAGGTACCGGTCATCGTTCCACAGAGCGGATTCGGAGTCTGTATTTTCCATATTCTGGCTGAGGCCGTTGTCATTCTGATAGTTGCCGTCACTCATATTTTCAACGCTGATCCGCAGGAATCCGGAGGCCGTAATACCCGCCATGGAAACGGTCAGCTGGTTCGGCGCTGATGCCGAGGAGGTCACAGTCACATTTTCAAAACTGGTACCTGTGGTATCGTAGATTCTGAGCCAGTCATCGGCATCCCCTGTTCTGAGGTTATAACCGTTGATCAGTATGCCTGTTTCATCCTGCTGAACCATGTACTTGCCGTACTTGGACCTGTTGGTGTTTACATTGCTGTTCCGCTGGATATCCGTGATATAGGGAATGACATCCACCTGGAGAGAATCGGTTGTCTGGTTGGCACTGGGGAAGGTGGATGTGTCCGAAGCTCTGACCTCGATATTGATATCTTCGGCCGTGACTTCTCCGGCAACCGGCTGGTTGACTGTGTTCCAGTCGTAGTACCAGCTGTAGTCCTTTCCGGTTAATACACTGGAAGAAGTAAGAGTTATATTTCCTGCCGGTATGGTTGTCCAGCTGGTCCAGGCTGTTGCATCGGTTCCGAAGCGGATTTCAAGGGTATCCACTGCATTGTCATCCCAGGCGGTACCTGTTATGCGGACTGTTCCGCTTAAGTCGGCATCGGAAGTGCCGCTGTCATTGTTACTCTGGCCCGAGGATTCGATATGTCCGGCAGTCACACTGACATTGGTCTGATCAAAATCGTCAATATCCACGGTGGGGAAGACGGTGTCCAGATTATCCAGCCACACATCGATATCCGTTGTGCTGATATTTCCGTTTATATCTGTAACTTCCACGGTAAAGGTGTAGACTACATTGCTCACAAAGTCGCCGGATTCCTGCATGTCGATGGTAATCTCGTCATTTCCGTCAGGGCCGGCAGCTATGTCATAGACTGTGCCCAGAGTGGGACCGTCTGTTGTATTGGCTCCGTCGGGGGCTACTATCTTTTTAGAGAGAATAGCTCTGTTTAATGCAGGAACAAGACCTTCCGTACTGGAGGCGTTGATCTTCAGGTAGAGGGAGTTGGTGGCTTTGAACAGGCCGCTGTAGAGTGTGGACAATCCGTCTATTTCAACAGAATTGATCAGGGGCGGATTATTGGCAATCTGCATGCTGACCTTTTCATATGCTTTGTTTCCGGCTGTATCCCGGACTACTGTATACAGGTCCATGGGACCGTCAGGGAAGACGGTGGTGTCAAAAAAGACGTACCATTCGTCATAGGTCCCTTTGGATTTAAGAGATTCCTGAAAACCGTCATCATCACCGTCGTTGGGATCTGTATCGTAGATTCCCCGTTCCGACCGGGTATTGATGTCGATGAAATAGCTGCTGTCTGTGGTGTAGGGGACAGAGGCTTCCACACCGCTCATATCCGGCAGGTTTGCATTGGATACAGCTGTGGTGGCACCGGTTTTCGGATTGTAGAAGTTTCCGGATTTCACAAAGAAGACCTCTATGCCTTCCACGCCGCTGATGGTTCCCACATCTTCGGAGCTGCCGATGAGCATATAGTTCCCGCCCAGGGCGGCATTGCCGTCAAAACTGTATACCTTGTTGGCCTCGGGGCCAAAGTAGTTCAGACTGTCATTGTAGTTGAACTCTCCGGTGGGCAGGGTGTTGTCCACATTGAGCTGCAGAGACAGGGAGTTCTGTTTGATGGTTTCATCGGTGACCTTGAACACAGTCTGGAGAATACCGTTTCCACCGCTGACTATGCCGCCGGCATTTGTGGTATCCACATTGATGTCTATATCGTATTCATAGTAACCGCCCTGAAGGCCGTTTTCTGTAATGACTCCCCCTGCTGCTGTGACGGACTGGAAGCTGACGCCGCCGTCAAAGGATATCTGCATCTTGGCATCCGCCAGTTCCTGGTCATCCTTGAAGCGGGCTTTCAGTGTGACCGTATCATTCACGATAGAGCCGTTGGAGGGAGTGGGCAGAGGTCCTGCCTGCCCTTCGATAATCGGAGCTGTGGAATCGATGTAGAGGGTCAGGTCAGTGGGATCTCCCGCCAGGTTGGGGCTGCCGCTCCGGCTGTTATCCACATCGTAGGGGATTATTCTGAGGCCGATCCAGCCGTCTGCCGCCGCGTATCCTCTAGCGATAAGGTTGGATTTGGTGAACTCGTTGGACTGGTTCATCAGAATGCTCCAGGTTCCGTTGCTTACCGTCAGATCCAGGGGTACAGACTCATTTTCAAAATTACTGTCACCGGTTGTTCCGCTGCCGTCCAGGTCGTAGGAGGCATCGTAGCTGCCGTCGTTGTTCAGGTCCACCTGTATGGTGACTTTCTGAATATCATCATCATCGCTGACAGTACCCTGTACGATAAAAGCACCGGCTACACTGGACCCGTCAGATGGGGTGGCCAGGTTGAGTCTGGGTTTATCACTGTCAGGATCTATATCGATATGAAAGAGCTCGGCGCCCATGTTTCCCGCTGCATCTTCAGCAGAGATATCGATGGGAAGACGCCAGATACTGGTGCTGACAGGTATGTATTCTGTGGCATAGCTGCTGTTGGCATACAGATCCGTATCCACATCCAGAACCCAGTTCAGGGGAGTTCCGCTGTTGGTCAGAATAATATCGTCATTAATACCGGCGATGGCATCAAAGGAGGTAATGGCGCTGACCTCTGTTATGGTTCCCCTTAAGGTGGTGGGGCCGTTGACATCGGGGGGGTCAGCCTGGTTCATACCCGCCGGCTGGGTAGCCAGAATTTCCGGTTCCAGGGTGTCTATTGTGACGGGAAGGCTGATATTCGTTGTTTTCAGGAACTCGTCTGTGGCGCTGACATAGATCGTCAGTGTACCGTCCTGGGCACCCAGTCCGTTCCTTGTAATCGGTATGGAGTGAGACCAGGCGGGAGCCGTCAGGGTATCCACATCTTCAAAATTGGTTCCGTCGGTACTGATCTGAACAGAGCTTATATTGTTTCCGTCTGTTACGGTTCCGGTAACAAGGAAGCTGTTGTTGATCAGTGTGCCTGCCACTGCCGGTTTATTGATGGTTGTGGCAGCAAGATAGGCATGATCTATATCAAAATCGGTCATGTTCACAGCCGGGGCGCTGGTGTCTATTGTAAAGGCAAAAGAGGCTGTTTCCACTTCATTAAAGGGAGTTCCTGCATCCACATATTCGGTGTCCCGAATACGGAACTTCGCATAATGGAGCCCCTCTCCCAGATCGGCCACAAAACTCTGCCAGTTCAGGTTTATTCCGCTCACAGGGAAGGCTGTGGATCCGTCGCTTGTGACCGGAGCATAGGCTGAGAAGGTGATGTCGTCTGCCGAAACGGCCATCTCGATAGAGGCCAGTCCGTCATCATCGTCGGCAGAACCCAGAATCTTGGCATTGGATTCCAGAAGGTTCAGAGTGCCCCCGGCTCCGGGAGTCACATTGCTGAAGGAGATATTCGGACGGTCTGAGCCCTGGTTGATGGTAAAGCTGTAGTCATCCCGGGCTGATACATTTCCCGCTCCGTCTACAGCCACCACTGTGGCGTAGTAGGGGAGGTCTGTATCCGCGGGATGAATGCCCAGAGTATCCAGATCATAGTTCCAGGAATAGACCGAAGGCAGGGCGGTGTAGTCGGGATCAGTTTCGGGATTTCCTCCCGCAGGAAGATCGGGGTAAGTGGTACCGTGGGCCAGATAGACCTTTGATACGAGTATATTGTCCGAAGCGGTGCCCCGGATGTTATAGGTTCCGTGGACAGTCGCTGTATTGGAGATAAATGACGCGGAAGGTGCGGTCTGATCCACAAGGATCGTATAACTGTAGGGGGTTACTTTTCCATGAAAATCTTCTATTTCCATGCTCAGCTGAACACTGTCTCCCGCCAGAGACAGACCTGTCCGGCTCCAGTCCCAGGTATCAAAGTCTGTTCCTGTGTTGTTCACGGAGACAAAGTCCGCGTCTCCGTCAATCATGGCCCTGACATCCGCAATCCGAACGCCGTCCAGGGCTGTCCCTTCTATGGTAAAGCTGTCATTCACATAGATCCCCTGCAGGGTGGGTGAACTGCTTTTTCCGTTGCTGATAAGGGTAATGGAGGATGTGGGGTCCGAATCATCCACTTTGATGGTCAGGGCTCCGGAAGTCACCGATGCGGGGGGGATGTCCTGGGTATCGTCCACAAAGTCTTCACCTGTATCCGAGGCCCGTACCATGACGGAGTAGGGGGCTGTCCTTTCTGTGACAGCCGGAGAGGCAACTGAATCCAGGGCGTGAGAGAATACGGCATATGTGGAATCACTGGCAGGGGGTGCGGATACGGGGTTCCAGTTCACACCGCCGTCAGTGGAGATTTCTATGGTGGAAACATCCACGCCGTCGTCATCCGTTATGGTTCCGGTGATTCTGCCGCTGCTTGTGAGGAGACTGTTGTCGGGTGTATCAATGGTCAGTACGGGAGTGTTGCCGGACTGGTCGGGAGTCATGCTGAGTGTATAGTCTCCCACCGCTGTTCTGTTGCCCGCCAGATCTTCAGCCAGAAAATAGGCCGTGTAGCCGGTGAACTCGGTCAAATCCGTGGATTTGAAGCGGTAGTTGATGCTGGTGGTTCCGGGAAGGAGTGTCCAGGGATCGGCTTCCGCTGTGGGATCTGCTCCGGGTTCCGGGGGAAGTGCAGAATCTATTTTCAGATATACCGCACTGATCAGGGTTTCATTGTCTGCCGGAGCTCCCTGAAGGAGGACGGAACCGTTGACTGTGTCACCGCCGGTCTGGTCGTTGTTGACCAGTACCAGGGAGTTGATGACCGGGTTGACCGTATCAATATTGATGTACCGGTCTATGGTTTTGATTTTATCGTAGGCATCAATGACGGTTATGGTATAGTTTAGAACTCCGTCATCATTGTGAGTCCCCGTTGTATCCACATCAAAGTTGTAGCTCCAGTTTTCTGTTGTGTTGTAGGGACCGGCAATATTGTTCACAAGTACAATTTCCGGATCGCTGTTGAACTGGATTTTCACCTGTTTCACACCGCCCGCATCGCTGGCCTGACCGGATACGGTAAAATCCTGATTTGTGTAGCCTCCGTTGGAGGAGGGGGAGGTGATCGTCGTTTCGGGGTTGGCCGTGTCGACGGCAAAGCGGACCGGAGAAGATTCTGTCCAGCCGAAACCGCCGGCAGTGCGGGCTCCCGCATCAAAGGTGTCAGAAGCTCTCAGCTGAAGCTGGTATTTTCCGTCGGGGAAGGCTCCGCTGAATGTATGGACAAAAGTAGCCAGAGTGGTATTGGAACCGGGGGCTCCATTAATGGGGGTCCAGTCGGTATGGAGAGTGGTTCCGTCTTCTTCAAAGAGCTTATACTCTATGGTTCCCACATCTACAGAGTCATCATCTATAATGGTACCGATAACCTGTTTGGAGGCCGGCAGCAGATTGTCGCTGAATGTTCCTCCTGCAGAAATGGATGAGAATGTGATCAAAGGTTTGTCTGTACTCTGATCCACATCAAAGTCAGTGGTGCTGGTATCGCTGATATTACCTGCCGAGTCAACGGCAATGATTCTCATGGTATAGGTGCCGTCGGCCACATCGGGTGTGACCATGGTGTCATTCCAGGAATAGTTGCCTGCAAAAAGAATGTAATCATCGGGAAAGAGGGGGACAGGATCAAGCTGGGGCTGGATTTTATAGTACACCTCATCCAGCTTGATATTATCAGAGGCGGTTCCTTCGAATGTAATGGTTCCGTTAACCGTTTCCCCCGCTGAGGGCCGGTTTACCAGAATGGTCGGTTTGGTGGCGTCTACGGTGAACTGTCCGTTTTCAATACCTGTAGATCCGTAGGCATCGGTGGCCCTCACCAGATAGGCATAGGTGTCGTCATCCGAACCGTCTGAATTCACAGTCAGGGTGTAGGTCCAGTTGACTGAGTTTCCGGGTGTCACTCCCAGATCGATCCAGTTAGAACCGTTATCCAGGCTGATTTCCACTGTGCTCACACCATTGGCATCGCTGGCTGTACCGTTTATAAGCACATCATTCTTGTGATAGCTGTAATTCGCCGGATTTGTCAGAACAATATTCGGGGGGCCCAGGTTCAGGATAAAGGGAATACCCCCCTGGTCGATGGAATCTTCAATGTTCCAGTTGAAATTGCTTGTATACGCGGCCTCAGAGCTGGCATCGGCGTAGGTTCCGTCGGACTGATTGTCCCTGACTCTCAGTTTCACCTTATGAGAGCCTTCTCCCAGGGCCGAGATATTGTGCTTCCAGACAACGACCTTGCCGGAGGCAGCAGGAGGATTGGAAACAGGTTGCCATCCGCCGTCATTGATATTGATTTCAATGGCATTGCCTCCGAAGAGGGCGGGGTCTATCAAATCATCATCTTCAATCAGACCGGTCAGGGAAGTGGCTCCCACCAGTACGTTGTTGGCGGCAACAGTTTCATCCTTATCCAGATCACTGAATGTAATCACAGGACGGTCTGAGGTCTGATCGATCACAATGGCTGTTTCCAGAACAGAGGACATATTGCCGGCGCTGTCGAAGGCTGCAGCGGAAATCACGTAGTTTGCGGCGGCAGCTGTATTGTTCAGATCCAGAGTATTAATGATTTTACTCCAGCTGTAGGTGCCGTCAGCTGTATAATCCCAGAGGGCAGGATCTGCTTCAGCAGCTGTCCCGTCGGGATTGATATCCAGATAGACCGTGGTAATGTCTCTGTTGTCGTTTCCCGTTCCTCTTATGGTCAGGGCATTGCCGTTGACCATATTGCCGGCAGAGGGCTGTTCCTGTGTGATCACAGGAGCTGTGGCGTCCACAATGACATTGCGGTCCAGAGTTGTTTTGCTTCCCGACATATCGGTAGCCTGAATCTGATAGGCATAGGACCCGTCATCCGAACCGTCTGCTGCAACGGTAAAATCATACTGCCAGGCGGAATTGGTACTCCCCGGAGCCCCTGCCATAACCGAGCTGAAAGCTCCGCCGTTCAGGGATATTTCTATATCAGAAAGACCATTGGCATCAGCTGCTGTCCCGCTGATGGTAAAGTCGGAATTGAAAAGGCTGTTGTTCACCGGCTGAGTGATGCTCAGATCCGGCGGACCGAAATCCACCATAAAAACGGTTTTGAGGGTTTCCGCATAATTGGGATTCGTACCTGTATCGGCAGTACCCGAAGAGTTCAGGTCATGCACTCTGATCCACATGGCATGTTCGCCCTGGGGAACATTCTCCAGAATATGAGACCAGGTGACAATCTTGGCATCATTTGCCGGCGGATTGGATATGATTTCCCAGTCTTCACTCTCATTGGGGTCGTTTGTTCCATTGCTGCCGGTCAGATCCACACCGGGAAATAATCCGTCGTTGTAAAGGTCAATCCTGACTTCTATGGTGGATACATCCACTTTGTCATCGTCCTCTATGGAGCCGATAAAAGAGGCATCCCGGCTCAGGCCGTTCTCAAAGGCTGTTCCACCGGCTGTGAGGTTGGAGAAAGAGACCACAGGCCGGTCCGAGTCCTGATCCACAAAAATGCTCTTTGAGTAGGCAGTGCTTCTGTTGCCGCCGGCATCGTAGGCGGTTATATGAATGGTATGGCCACCGCTGTTGAGGGTGGTGGAGTCCAGAGCATAAATCCAGTTATAAAGATTACTTCCTGTGGGAGTGAGCCAGGAGCTTACATCAGCAGGAGGATCGGTTGCCGGATCGCCGTCTTCTTCAATCCACAGGTAGACCGAGGATATGACATAGTTATCGCTGGCGGTTCCCGTCAGGTTGAAGGTTCCGTTCACACTGGAACCGTCTGCAGGTGTTTCCAGGGTAACTCCGGGAATTGCTGTGTCTCCCGTATACTGGAGGGTTGTATTTCCGTAATTTCCGGGGGTTCCGCCTCTGAAACGGAAGAGCTGTTCTCCCGGCAGAACAGTGAAATCCACTCCCGCCTGAATACTTCTGGTCCACACTCCGCCTCCCTGATCAGTCAGGGGGAGGGCATCTGAGTAGTTGTTGTCTCCGTTGGGGTCCAGCTCCACAATACCGCTGCTCAGGGCTGTGGCCTGAATCTCCAGATCAATAACTGAGTCATTCCCCACATAAATGCCCTGGGAGGGCGCTGTGACATTCAGTACGGGGGCAAAGGCGCTGACCTTGAAGGCTACCGGGCTGGATGTGGCTTCTGTTCCGTAGATATCAGAAACCCTCACTTTCAGCCAGTATTCCCCGTCGGCCAGTGAGGTGGAATAGCTCCACTGGTTCCCTGCTTTATCGGGGTCCACCCAGTCGTGTCCGGCCAGGGGTAGATCCACATTGGGATTGTCAGCATAGTTCCACAGAGCCACTTTCAGGGTATCGTAATCCAGACCGTCATCATCCTCGGTGAATCCGCTGAGACGCTGGGGAGAGGCCAGAGTATTTTCTGCAGGATTCACAGAAAAAGAGGGACTGACAAAGATAAACTGGGGCAGGTCAGAATCCGCATTCACCAGAATACTCATCCGCTTTCCGGCGCCTCCGGATTTCCGTACCGTTGAGAGGGCTGCTGTCAGAACGCCGTCGGCTATGGGTTTTCCCTGAACATCCGCTCCGTTGATATCTTCCACATTGGGGACAGAGGCCGGGTCGGCGGAAATATTCAGAATATCGTTGAAATGATAGAAAAAGCTGTTGGTATTTCCTGAGTAATCGCTTGCTTTGATGACAAAGTAGTATTCACCGTCCAGTCCGCCGTTCAGGGTTTCGGCATCAAACATATAATACCAGCTGGATGTACCGGTGGCAGGTTCATTGACAAAGACGGCGCTGTTATCCGAAGCCTTGTACATGGAAACAAGAACTTCCTTCACCCTTGTGGTATCGGTGGCTTCACCCTTGATGGCAATGTTTTTATTGTATTCAACCGTACTGCCGTAGGTTCCCGGCAGATTGACCAGAACGGTGGGCGCATTGTTGTCCACGATCAGATAAATGGCTATGCTGCTGACCTTGTCGGCCGAGTCGATGGCCGAAATGACGAACTCATGGTCTCCGTCGGGGAGTTTGGAGGTGTCCAGACTCATAGACCATTCTCCGTTGGAGTAGGTTGCTGCCGTTACATCTCCGTTTCTGTCTATGGAAATGGATTTGATTCCTATATCATCCTTCGCGGCGCCTGAAAGGGTTATACTTCCCGCAACATAGGCGCCGTTCTGATGACTGTTGATGGTCAGCTCAGGGGATTCCAGGTCAACCGCCTCGCCCAGACCGGGTTCGAACATCTTGCAGGTTACCGACAGGCCAATAATAAGGACAGTGAGAATGATGTGTCCGATTCTTTTATATAATGTGTTCTGTAATCTACTCAACAGCATGAATACTCCATAAATATTCCGTATTTCTAATATACAGCAAGTTTTATCTTTTTCAGAATATGTTGACCCTTAAACCGATGGCAATCCGGTTCTCTATGCCTCCCTGAACATCAGATGAGATAAACCAGATCTGATCTTCCATATAGAGACTGTAGGCATTGAAGAACTTAAGGCTCTCCACTTCAACCTTAATCAGTTCCAGTTGAATCAACAGGGCTCCCAGAACCAGTCCGCTCTGTTCTGCAGTTCCTTCTGTCATGGTGAAATATTCGAATGCTGACCCGACGGCAAGGCTGGATGAAAGGAAATCAAAGTCGGGTCCGAAGAAATAGCCGTAGGGGAGTGTGGCAACATTTGCCAGAAGTTTCAAGCCGAAAACATTGCCGTTGAACCGTCCGTCGGGTGCTTTTCCGTAGAGAGCCTGAAGTCTGACATTTTCATCAAAGAAGGTCAGCCCCAGTCCGAAGGCATAACTGGTGGCTCCCAGAAAGTGGGTATCCAGGTAGAGTCCCTGAATAAATGTTGGAATTTCGTGGCTGGATTTGCTCCGTTTTCTGAGCATTACCGAGACGTCGGTCAGCCCGTTCTCATCGTATGCCGTCCCGGTGACTGTCACGGAATCATTGAGCCGGCTTCCTTCTTCAGGAGTCAGGATGGCCAGATCCGGAGAGGTTTCATCGATCAGGACATAGACCTGGGAAACTGTCTGTTCTCCATTCCTGTACCCGGCTCTTACCAGAATCGCCAGAGGTCCGTCGGGGAGATCTCCGGTTTCCAGCCGGAACTTCCACTCCTCCCTGGCTCTGAAGCTTTTAAAACTCTTGCCGTTGTTCAGACTGTATTCGAGTTTTACAAGTTCTCTGCTTCTGATCTCTTTTTTATCTGCCTCTTCTCCTTCCCGGAGAATCATATTGTATCCTGCTGTTCCCTCTATCCAGGGACGGTCTGTCAGATAGGCTCCGGTTCTCACAGAATTGATTTTGACCCAGGGACCCTGTGTGCTGTAGTCGATATTGACTTCATTTCCCTTGATAAGGCTTCCATCGGGAAGGGTGAGTTCCATCTGGAAGTTGAGGGGGCCGTCCCTGAGCTCTTCGGGGGCCAGTTCTCTGGAAAAATAACCCTTTGCATCGGTTTCCAGCACATCCAGGTTGATGCCCCCCATTTTAAGGGTAACAGCTTCGGGAATATAGTCGCCTTCAATCCTGCCTTCCACCGTAAAGGGGCCGCTTAAAGAAGCTCCTTCAAAGGGAAAGAGGAGGGTGGGAATACTTTTTTCGCTTCTGTCCCGGATTATGATGTTTCGGGACTGGGCGACTTCGTTTCTGGCATCATCATAGGCGAATACCGATAAATTATAGCGTCCGGCGGGCAGGCTGGTCAGATCCAGACTGCTCAGGATGACTTCCTGACCCGAAAGCGATCCTGACAGTTCGCTTATCAGGTTTGTCCCGGCGGCTTCTTCAGCATCTTCACCCTCAGGTGCTTCCTCCGGCAGAACAGGCTCGAGGGCTTTGAGGGTATAGAGAATCTCATTCACCGAAAGCTCATCATTGACTCTCATCTGAAGAAGAAGTTCATCGGTGACGACTGTTCCGTCCAGAGGTTTTGAGAGCTCCAGACGGGGAGCTGTATTGTCCACTGACAGAAGTCCGGAATAGATCTCCTCCACTCCATACAGATCCACAACTCTGATCAGAATCATATAATTGCCGTCTACAAAAACAGTTGAGTCTACCGTATAGGACCACTCTTCCTGACCTTCGGCTCTCTTGTAGCTGTTCCCGTTGTCAAAGGACAGGAGGACTTTTTCAATACCGTTTCCGTCGGAGGCTGTTCCGGAAATCTGTATCTTTCCATTGTGAGTTGTACCCAGAACCGGGAGAAGCATTTCGGCCCGGGGAACTTCCAGAGAGACTCTGAACTCCCGGGACGCCGTATCACTGACCACTCCTCCCAGATCATAGGCTCTCACTTCAAGGGTGTGGGTGTTGTCACTGAGAGAAGAGAGGGACACAGGAATCTCAAAGCTGTTTCCCCCGGGGAGGGGGATAAACTCCCCTTCGTCAATCCGGTATTCGATCCGGTCAACTCCGTCGTCATCCAGAACAATCCCTGAGAAAATACTGTCTGTTGTCAGAAGCTCATCAATTGTGGGAGAGTAGATCTGCACCAGGGGTTTGTCTCCGGCGGCATCAAAGAGAATCCGGGGGTTAAATTCTGTTTCATTCCCGGCACTGTCCCTGATGATCAGGGCAATATCTTCCGGCAGGGTTTCGTAGGGAGCCAGATCCACATGGATGGCTATCTGTCTGTCTTTAGTTTCTACAGGCCGGGATTCTCCGGCAATGATAAACTCACCGCTATACTCTTCAGACCATTGATCCTTCAGGTTTACCATCAGGGTGAACAGACCGTTTACCGCCTCACCGGTTCCCGGAAGAATCTGCTCCACCTGTACAGGACTGCTGTCTTTTATGAGGAGAATTTCCTGTTCTCCCGTGTTGCCGGCGCTGTCTGTGGCCCGTATCCGGAGATGAACCGGACCGTCTTCTGTTCCCTGCAGGGAGAGGGAGGATTGGAAGTTCAGGAGCTGATCACTGTCATCCGGACGGGATACTTCGTCCGCAGAATCCACGTCATCCACGGCGTCCACGGCGTCCGCAGCATCCGCAGCCGGTGAGTTTTCAAGAGTTTTAAAAGGAGCGCCGTTCAGGCTGTACTCCACGGAAGTGATTTTCAGATCATCCCTGACTGTTCCTGTGAGTTCAATGGTATCGGATGCATATTGGGGAACCCCCGTTTTTCGGAATTCCACCTCGGGAGGATTTATATCCGAACTGAGGGTGAAGGGGCCGTATTCATGGGTCTTCCCCTGGCTGTCTGTGACTTTAAGAAGAGCCTTCTCCAGAACACAGGGTCCCTCGGGACTGATCGTAATCATTCCCTTTGTCTCATTTATTTTCAGAGGGGCTTCTGCCTCCTTCTCTCCTGTCACCAGTTCAACGGACTGGGCTGTTTCTCCCTTATAAAGGAAACTGATTCCCTCTTTCAGGGTAAAAGAAGAACTACCGCCTTCCCTGCCGGCATTAAGGGGGTAGATCCCGTCAGATCCTGACTTGGATTCCTGATCTTCCACCCAGAGCCCAGCCAGTTTGAGGTCTTTTCCGCCGTATAGGTCAGTGGCTTCAATCAGAATAGGATAAAATCCTGTACTCATTGTCTCCGGGAAGGGGATGGTAAATAGAAAGCTGCCGCTGTCGATGCCTTTTCTCATTTTCAAAGGAACAGATGTACCGTCGGGCAGGAGGTAAGCGGCTGTACCGCTGCCTCCCTGAAAGAAAATTGTTCCTTCTATTCCTGTATAACCCGGTCGGGCTGTCTCTTTCTTCTCTTTGTCTGTTTCAGGCAGAACAACAGTCCCGCCGTTGATGTAAGGGCGTTCTTCCTCAAATTCTCCCAGGTAGCGGGTTACTTCAATCAGAGGGGGGGCAGAAGGGATGATAATCTCTTTTTTCTGTTTCTCACTTCTCATTCCAAAGGCGTCAACGGCCTCCAGGGTCAGGGTGTGTTCCCCCCTGGACAGGTCCGAGAAGGGGAGGCTGAATGTCCGTCCCCCTTCCAGGCTTATTTCTTCCCCGCCGTCAATTGTATACACAAGACCGGAGGGTGCCCCGCTCTGTGTGATCCAGCCGGACAGCTGCTCTGGAATTTCTCCCTCTGTTTGCTCCCTGAGCTCCAGACGGGGATAATCGGCTTCCAGATTCAGATCTCTTTTCAGATTGTGCCGGGTTGAATTCCCTGCGATATCCGTAAGCTCAAACTGAACATCAAGCTGTTTTTCCCCTCTCAGGTCGGCTGTGAAGGACCAGAAGGGATTCCCCGGAGCAAGGGGAATTTCCACAGCTTCACCGCCTTTGAGGGTATACAGGAGGGTGGCGATCCCCAATTCGTCGGATGCCCGGCCCATAACCGAGAAGCTGCCGTTTTCACTGATCTCCTCCAGGGGATAGGCAATGTCCAGTACGGGGGGAGTATTATCCACATACAGAAGCAGGGAGGACCGTCCTGTACTTCCCTGAAGATCGGTGCATTCCATCAGGACAGTAAGGGCACCGTCTTCCAGTTCTTTGCTGTTTATATTGAAAGAAAAATCTGCTTCCCCATCCTTGAGTTTCCCTTTAAGGGAGGCAGGCAGGTAGGTTGCGCCACCGTCCAGGGAATAAACCATGCTTTGAAGGCCGTTCAGATCGGCGGCTCGGCCCTCTACATTGAACTTACCGCTGACAAAATCTCCGTTGCTGTGGGATTCTGTACGGATCAGGGCGGCATCCCTGTCTATAAAGAAAGTTACGGACTGCTCTTTTCCCGGGAGCCCATTGATATCTGTACTGCGGCAGGTAATTGTATACTCTCCGTCTTCAAGGGATTCTGTATTGATTGTATAAGACCAGTAACTGGTTCCTTGAGCTCTGTTGTATTCTCCCTCTCCCAGCTTCACTTCTACAAAATCTACACCGTCATCATCATCGGCACTGCCCAGAATATGGAGGTTACCCCTTATGGCTCTGTTTTCCTGAGGATAGGTGATGGAGACTGTGGGAAGATCCGAATCGGGATCAATTTCAAAATCCACCGCTTCCCCTGTCTGCAGGTTTCCGGCGGCATCCCGGCCCTGGACTATAACATTGTAAGTCCCTTCTTTCAGATCCTTAAGGTCAAAGTGATACTGCCACTGATTCAGTCCTTCCACAGGAAAATACTGATCCAGAATCATTTCTTCGGCAGAAAGAGAAGGGGCCGGCGCAGGATCTTCCTGGGCGGGAAGGACGGAGTTAACCAGTCCCGCCAGAATGAGGCACAGGAGAAATTTATTATATCGTTTTGTCACTTCCGATCACCTTGAATACAAAAAAGTACGAAAAACTGCCTTAAGGACAGTCCTCCAATACAGAATATCGGTCAATTTATGAAAATATCTGAGGATGATACGGTTTTTTACGATTGACTGCTTACTTTTAAGTCATATTATCAGTAAAGAAGAAGAAACCCGTAGCTCAAGGGATCTATGGAGTAGGTCCTGCCGGGAGTGATCTTCCGGGCTTTCAGGCCTTCCTCCAGTGTCTCGGGTTCCAGAGTCTCTCCATTCAGTCTGATTTCTCTGCTGTATATATCTGAAGAACTCAGGACGACCTCCTCCTGAATTTCCGGGAGAGACGCATCCACATGGAGGGTGATCTTCTCCTTTTCCTCCAGAGAGACAAAGATGATGCAATAGCCTTCCCGGCGGCCCTTCAGAGAGTGGCAGTACAGGCGCAGTTTTTTATTATCCCTCCCGGCGGTTTTGTACACTTGAGTTCCCGCATATCTGTTCCACAAAAGGGTGGTCCAGTAATCGGGAAGGGGAGTGTGATCCTCCTTGTCCAGCAAACCGTAATCGCCCCCGCTCAGTGTCTGACGGACAACCTGTTTCTGATTATGCAGAGCCATCAGACCAAGCTGATCCAGCCACCAGAATCCGGAGTAAAAAGTATCCGAGAGCCCCGGTTCTCCCCCGCAGAGGGCATGTCCTGTTTCTCCCAGCCACATCTCGGCTTCCGGCTGATACCGGTCTCTCAGGGTTTTGAGTTTTACTGTCTGTCTGACAATTTCATCCAGATGGGAGGGTTTCAGCATTGTTTTTTTCCGGGACCGTCTGACGGCGGCAATACTTCTGGAACTCTGCTGGGGATAATAGTGCCAGGTCAGAATGTCCAGAGGAACAGGACAGTGTTTCAGAAATCGTTTTAAAAATGGGAGGGTTTCTCCAATCACAGGCCAGACAGCCAGCGCCGGACCGGCGGTACGGGCCTGAGAATCCTCGGGAATCAGATTTTTCAGCTTCTTCATATCCCCGGCATACTCTTTCGGATTCATCCTGTGGGATGATCCCATAAAGAAGGGGTAGGCGTTTACTTCATTTCCCAGCTCCCAGACGGCGACGGCGTGATTCTTTTTGTGGGCATAGCGGATCAGCTGCCGGGCATTTTTCTTGCGCCAGCGCTGTTTTTCAATACGGGGACCCGGCCCTGCATTGATGGTAATCATCAGGCGGCTGCCGCAGTCCTTTGCAAATCGTTCCAGTTCCTTCCAGCGCTCTTTGCCCAGATAGTAATGATATCCTTTGGGCAGTTCTGTGAGGGATTTTTTCAGGGAATAGAATATCCGGTCCGCCTCTGTTCCCCCTATTCTGATGCAGTAGGGACTCAGAACCTTTGTGTACCGGATAAGGTTTTCATTGTTCAGATTCAGAGGGGGGACTTTCCTGTTGCCCACACCTCCTTTGACCGTATCCGAGTTATCCCACCAATATCCTCCGATTATCTGGGAGGCATCGATGGCCACAGAGATAAACTGTTCCGGAATAATTTCTACAGGCTGCTTTTGTTCAAGTGTCAGACGGGAAGTACTCATATTAACTTTAATCTAACAGAGACTGGGGACCTTGATA
>JAQQAM010000162.1 GCA_028532905.1 Spirochaetales bacterium | reverse complement strand
GTTTATACTTTCTGATGTATTCCACCATGGTGGGACAGGCAGATGAAATGAAGATGCCCTGTTCAGCCTCTCCCAGAACCTGACAGGTGTGGCGGCTGACCTCCTGAGCCCCCAGGGCCGTTTCTGAAACCCCTTTAAAACCAAGCCTTTTCACCCCATGAATCACCTGCTCCGGAGTATAACCGGGGATTTCACCCACAAATGAAGGTGCCAGAGACAGGATCACATTCTCTTTTTCCCGGACAATCTTCTGGGCACGAGGCAGGTCATTTCTGATCTTTTTTGCCCCCACCGGGCAGGCCAGATAGCAGTTCCCGCAGAGAATGCAGTCTTCCTCCATGATTTTTGCATGCCCGTCTTCCACCTTGATGGATTTAACCGGACAGTGTCTGATGCATTTATAGCAGTCCTGGCATTCTGTTATTTCTGTATAGATGGGGTTCAATCTCATAATGATCCGGTATCCTCTCTGCCGAGATCCTCATAAACATAGGCCTGCAGAAGATCAGGAAGATGATCGGGATTGACCTCTTTATGGAGAGTCTCTCCCAGGAAGATCACAGGCCCCTGACTGCATTTCTCCTGGCAGAGGGCACCTGTCAGCAGGAGTTCTGCCCCATCAACCCCCTTCAGATAATCCTGTATGATTTTCAGATTGTCCTTATTGCCGCGTGAGAAACAGGAGCTTCCCATACAAATTGTTATTTTCTTATTTTCCATGGAGATCCTCTCTCATAATCCCGATATTCCATTTTAAAATGGACCTGCTCTATTGCAGATTATTTTATCGATATAAATTTATCTTATCAAGAGGCAATAGAGGAAAGTGGGATAAAACTTACAGAATCTGTTTGCCGGGAAAGGAGTTCCTATGTTAGGATATTTTTGATAGTAACACTATCACAAACAAATAAATGGAGTCTCTTATGTCCCTTCAAATCCGTAAGAAAGCTTTTCTGATTCAGTCTGCCTTCACCTGTCTTTATTTAACGGGTATTCTGGCCCTCACTTTTCAGATCCAACCCTTCCGGGCCGACACAAACAGTGTTCCGGCCTGGGCTCCGGGATCAAAGCCATGAATAGAACACCGAATATTCTGTTCTTCTTTACCGATCAGCAGCGCTGGGATACCTGCGGCTGCTATGACCGGAAGTCTGGTGTAACACCCAACCTGGACCGGATGGCTTCAGAGGGGGTGGTCTTTGAGAATGCCTTCACCTGCCAGCCTGTCTGCGGTCCTGCCCGGGCTTGCCTGCAGACGGGACAATGGGCTACAGAACTGGGAACATACCGCAACGGTATCCGTCTGCCCTCCGGCTCAAAAACTATAGCTCACCACCTTTCCGGGGAAGGATATGATACCGCCTATATCGGTAAATGGCATCTGGCCTCAGATAACAGAGAGAAGCTCCACTATGAAAGAAAAGCGGTTCCTCCGGAGCTGAGGGGCGGCTGGAACCAGCACTGGATCGCCTCTGATGTACTTGAGTTTACCTCCCGGGGGTACGGGGGCCATATGTTTGACAGGGAGGGCCGTAAAAAGAAGTTTCCCAAAGGACAGTACCGGGCAGACGTTCAGACAGACTGGGCTCTGGAATATCTGGACAGCCGGAAAAACAACGAGACCCCCTTTATTCTGTTTCTTTCCTACATTGAACCCCATCACCAGAATGACCGCTTCCGTTACGAAGGTCCCGGAGGATCTAAAAAACGGTTCAAAGACTTCGAGATTCCCGGAGATCTGGCTGGAAATAAAGGGAACTGGCGGCGTTCCTATCCCGACTACCTTGGCTGCATCAGCAGTCTGGATGCCAATCTGGGACGCATCAGGACGCGCCTTGGAGAACTGGGACTGGCCGAGGAGACCCTGATCCTGTATACCAGTGATCACGGTTCCCATTTTAAAACCCGGAACGGTGAATACAAACGCTCCTGTCATGACGCCAGCATCCGCATCCCCATGGTGCTGCAGGGTCCCGGGTTCAGGGGAGGCAGAAGAATCAGTGAACTTGTGAGTCTGCTGGATCTCCCCCCGACACTGCTGGATGCAGCCGGCCTCAGTATCCCGGAACAGATGGCAGGACGTTCACTCGCGGAACTCACAGATGCCGGAAAAAAGTCAGAGCCCTGGCCGGAAGAGGTCTTCTTTCAGATCAGTGAATCCCAGGTGGGAAGGGGCATCCGAACACACAGGTGGAAATACTCTGTCAAAGCCCCCGGGAGAAACGGGATGAAAGAATGCTGTTCCGATTTCTATAAAACAGATTGCCTCTATGATCTGGAGAATGATCCCCATGAACAGCAGAATCTGGCTGACTCGGCAGCCCACTGGAAAATCAGAATGGAGCTGGCCGACAGACTGATCCGCCGGATGACCGCTGCCGGGGAGAAGTTCCCCCGGATCGAAGTCTGACAGATCGATGTTCAGGTCTTATCAAGAATTTCCCAAACCCTTGAGATACGGTCAGGACTGCAGTAACTGTTCAGAAACTCCGATTTTCTCAAAAGACCACCCATATAAACATGAGGAGGACAATACTTCATGACACTGTCCTGTTCCTGGTCCAGATAAATATGAAATTCACCAGCTCCTGTTTTCTCTATCACACGCTGGAGTTTCCGCTCAGTAATATCACCACCCGGCATTATGATGATTCGATTTCCAGCTTTATCAATAAGATCACGTATCAGATCTGCTCCTTCCAGAACGGAAGCTTCCTGACCTGATGTAAGAATACGGTTACATCCCAATTCAATGATATCTTCAAGGGCTTGAAAGGGATCAAGGGTTACATCAAATGCTCTGTGAAAGGTAACACTCATTTCTCCTGCTTCCCGGATAAGAGCAGCATTTCTAATTTTATCCACTGTTCCGTCAGGATTGAGGATTCCGATAACAATACCGTCTACACCTGATTCTCTGCAGAAACGTACATCTTCCAGCATGACTTTAAATTCAGTATCCGTATAACAGAAGTCTCCTGGACGGGGACGAATAATGACATGCAAGCCCAGTTTAACAGCCTCCCGGGTAATCCTGATGGTTCCAGCACTGGGTGTGGTTCCCCCGCCGAAAAGATTTTCACAAAGCTCAACCCTGTCTGCACCAGCTTTATCAGCAATAATAGCGGACTCTGCCGAATCCAGACATATTTCAAGTGTATAGTTCATATATTTCTCCTACTTATATCCAAAATTAAATTAGTCTATATGTAATGGGATTCGGGACAGGGGGCTTCATTGTTCTAAACGGAATCACGGATCTTAAAAGGTAGAATGCAGTTCCAGAGCGGCTCCCGCGACCTGTCCGGTCTCCGGATATTCCCCGGAAAACAAAGGCGAATAAAAAGCCTTAATTCCGGGCATCCAGTCCACTTTATCACCGTCAAACTGCCAGCCGGCAGAGGCGGAAAAATAAGGACCCATGGCAAAAAAAGATTCACCCGGGTCTTCCTTTGAGGAATTGAAATCCGGTCCATAATGAAAAGAGAGTCCTATGCCGGCACCAACGACCGCACCCGGCTCTCCGTCTTCTGAAAAATAATGTTCATAGGTCAGTTGAGGCTCAAACTGGAGCATATTAAAAGCGGCGGCAAAGAGAATCGGCCGGGCAACCGGCAGATTGACTGCCAGATAATCCTGATCTCCCACTGGAAACCGGACATCAAAATAGATATCCATAATGGGTCCCCCCTTTACTCCGGGAGGAGAGCCCACACACATCCTCATATTATCGTAGCGTCCCCCCATCATAAGATGAAGACCGTAGCGTATGTCCCTTTCCTGGGCAGAAAGAGAGGCAGTGAGCAGAATAAACAGTATGAGTATACCCTTTTTCATGTTCTATCCCTCCTGTGCAATGTTCCTTTATATTTCCCCTTTACTGACAGGGGCCAATGAAGAAAAATCAGCCTTTCCGAAGTATTTTCTCCATTGCCTTCCCTTTTGCCAGTTCATCAATCATCTTGTCCAGATACCGGATCTCCTGCATCAGGGGGTCTTCAATATCTTCCACACGGATACCGCAGACGACCCCCTTGATCAGTCTCCTGTGGGGATTCAGAAGAGGGGCACCCGTAAAAAAAGTCTTGAAATCGACTTCCTTTTCAATCTGGTTCTCCAGTTGATCCGGTGTATATCCTGTCAGCCAGCAGATAATCCGGTCCACTTCCGATTTTGTCCGGCCCTTCTTTTCCGCCTTATTAATGTAAAGAGGATAAACTGAGGCAAAGCTCATGGAAAATATGCGGTGTTCAGCCATTTGATACCCTTCCTTTGACTTCAATAATAGATTGTCTCTTGCCGGCAGTCAAAATATCCTTCAGATTCCAGGATACCTGCAGAACCTGTTCCCTTACGCCTATCCCCGACTTAAGTGAACAATAAAATAATTGATAATACAAAATACCCCTTATATAATCGTAATAAATGATGAAAACGGAAATAAAAAAACACTCGAGGAGACACCCCCTTTCTGTTCTGATTCTTTCCGTTTTAATGTATACTCTCTTCTACACCCTGCTACAGCTCCCCTTCCTCCACAGCGGAAAGGATAACCTTCCAGACTGGAGTCTTTCAGGAGAAACCGGCTCACAGAATCTGGCACTGCCCTTCCACATCAGAACCCGTGAAACAAAAACCATAACAGTGTCAACTCAGCTGGGAGTCCTGCAGAGCAGGAGCCTCTGCATTGCCGGAATGGATGTGACAGCCATCAGGGCGGATATAAACGGAGAGCCGATCTATGAACTGGGAGATATACAGAATCCCACGGCCAATCTGTGGAACTCCATGATCCTGATTCCCCTGCCGAACAGTCCGCTGGAGGTCAATGAAATATCACTGGCCCTCACGGGGAACTATTTTATTTCACTCACCAGAAACCCTTTTCTCATGGATAAACCCCGGGCTGTCTTCCTGTCCGGAATTCACAGGATGATCTATCATGACCTAATGATTCTGCTCATGGGCGGAGCGGCGCTGACCGGTTTTTACCTTATCGGATTTGCCCTGATCGGTTCCAGCCGGAAATTGCAGAGCATACTCCTGGGCATTGCCTGCCTGGCCATGGTTATCTACAGTTTTGAGTTTACATTCCGGTTGACCACAGGGCCTATGTGGCTTTATCAGAGTGCAAAAAGAATAATGCTGTCCTGTGCCTATCTGGGAGCCTTTGCCTATGCGGCCAGTATTGATATTTACTGCAATAAGGGCATAACCGTAACACGCTGGATGGCTCTGCCCTCTGTCCTGTCCATTCTGACAGTGATCTGTGCCCCCAGTCTGGAGATTCTATACCGGCTGCTGGTCTATATGAATATAGTGCTCTTTGTGGATATCATCATTGTGATTGTTATGGTCTACAGAAAACTGAGAGTCCGGCCCCTGTTCCTGATACCCACTGTTCTGGTCTCCCTGTCTCTTGTACAGATTACCTGGATCATTATGGTGCATCCGGGTTCACCGGGGGTTCTTCAGTATGCCATTGTCCTGGGTATAACACTTTTCGGACAGCAGTTGATCAGAGACCGCAGAAAGATCCTTCAGGAGCGGGACAGTTTCAAAGATGCCTACAACAGAGACCCCTTAACCAATGCCTTTAACAGAAGAGCTCTGAACAGCATCGCCATTTGTGAGTATTCTACAGCTGTATTTCTGGACTTTGATCATTTTAAATACTTTAACGATAAATACGGACATGAGAAGGGAGACCGGCTCCTGATTGATTTTGTGCTGCAGACCAATGCAGTACTCAGAAAAGAGGATCTTGTTGTCCGCTATGGGGGAGATGAGTTCCTTCTTCTTCTGAAGGAAGCAGACAGGAAAGCTGCCGAGTCCATAGTGGAAAGAATCCGTGTTCAGTTCAGAAAGATTTCAGAAGATGATCAGGTCGATATCAGCTACGGCCTCTCTGCCATAGAGAAGGGAAGTGTTATCGATATAAACCTGCTGGATGAGGGCATGTATTCCATGAAGGAAAAAAAGCGGAGATCTACATAACTGATTCCGGGGCATATTATTTATTCTGATTCAGAATCCTGAAGTTTTTCGCATTGCTTTTATAGAGTCTCTTGAAGACTCTGAAGTTCCTGTCATGGACCTCCCGGGCCGAAGCGTCGGGAGTGTAGACAGCGGCCGCGGGAATAAAATCCTTAACAGCATTGAAATCTCTGATATTGCCCAGCCCTATTCCGCAGCACACAGCGGCTCCCACAGAACCGACATTCTGGGGGTTTGCAACCGTTTCAATGCTGTGCCCTGTGACATCCGCCATAATCTGACAGGTCAGGGAAGACAGGGCTCCCCCCCCCGCAAAACGGATAATATCAGAAACAGGCGTTTTCCCGGCAGAGGCCTCCAGCATCCAGCGGGTATGATAAGCGATGCCCTCCAGAACGGCCCGGATCAGCTTCCTTTTTCCCGTATCCAGACTGATATTAAAAAACATACCCCTGGCGTTGGAGTCTTCAAAAGGACAGCGGTTCCCGTGGAGCCAGGGGGTGAAGATAACGCCCCCCGAACCGGCTGGAGTATCCTTGATGCTTTCACACATATGGTCATAGAGGCTGCGGGTAAGGGCTTCGGAACCTTCCGTGACTTTCTGTTTTTTGAGATAAATATCAATCTCATCCAGAGCCAGATGGTTTTTCACCCATTCCAGACTCTTGCCGGAGGTTTCCAGTTCTCCGAAATAATTGAACCGGCCCTGTTCGGCGCCGATGACCGAGGCAATCATATATTTTAGATCGCTGAGTCTTCTGTCCACGACAGTTGAAACCCAGCCGGAGGTACCCGAATAGATATGGGTATCTCCTGTTCTGACAGCCCCTACTCCTACACCGATAAGGGTGGCATCTCCTCCGCCGCCGAACACCAGACAGTCCCCGCCGAGCCCCAGCTCGGCCGCGGCCCGGTCTGTCAGAGTGCCCACAACATCCGTTGACCGGATGACGTGTGGCATGTGCTCGGGATGAACACCGAACATTCTGCACTGGCTCCGGCTCCATCTGTTTCTCCCTTTCCTGGAATCGTAGAGGAAGGTGGCAAATGCGGTATCCTCGGTCATGATAAACCGGCCCGTACAGCGGCCTATAAGATACTCTTTTACATCCAGCCATTTATGGCAGCGGGCAAAAACACCGGGCTCATGCCGCTTTACCCACTTATACTTCCACAAAGGATCTTTCACACTCACAGGAGCGGCACCGGTAATATGAAGAGATTTCAGCAGCTTCAGGAGATTGATTCCCTGAATCTGAATACCATGACTCACAGAATCAGCTTTTTCCTGTTCGGCTCTCTGATCCATATAGCTCATGGCAGGCCGGATGGCCTCACCTTTGTCATCTACCAGAACCAGTCCCTGCATCTGAGAACAGAAGGATATGCCCTTAATGGCATCCGGTGAAAGACCAGATTTCTTCAGGACAGCAGATGTGGTCTGCTTCAACCCTTCCCACCACTCTTCAGGGTCCTGTTCCACACCGCCGTTTTCCAGGATGTCCAGTTTGTATTCAACCATAGCGCTTTCAATGAGTTTAATAGTATGGGATATCTCAAAAAGACAGGTTTTGTTTCCTGTCGTACCGATATCATATGTAATGACGTACGCATTATCAGGCATAATGGACCTTCCGGAGTGTTAAACAGTCGAAAGTGAGTTACCACTCACTACCAGGTCATTCTAACAGAAATCCGGGAGTTTGCAAGCTTTTTTCCTTATCTTCCCGTAAATGATCTTGTAATGTGAAAGGGATCAGGACTCTATGGAAAAGGCTCTGGAGATGAATTTCAGCATTTCACTGATAATAAGTTCATCCTTATCAAAGACATCCTCACCTATGTAGATTTTCATCCGTTCCTTATAATACTCGCTGGCATAGGAAAATTGGAGGGACATGAACAGGTTATCCAGGGCAAAGGCAAAAACCTTTTCATCAATATCCTTTGCCACTTCCCCTGCCGCTTTGGCCTGGGAGATCACCTGGTAATAGGCCTCGGCCGAAATGGTTTCCATATCCGAGGAGAGTCTTTTGATCAGATCGGAATTCCCTTCAGATGTCATTTCATTATAGAGCTTGACGATATTCTCATTGGTTCTGGAATGCTCCAGAATGGTTCTGAGGATGGTTTCGATCTTTGCCAGCAAATTATCCTCAGAGGCTACAATGGAACTGAGAACCGCCTCTATCTGGGAGACTCCGTAATTGACTATGGTAAGGAAGAAATTTTCCTTGTTTTCAAAATATTTAAACAGAGAACCTACAGAGATTCCCGCTTTTTCTGCAATAACATTGGTATTGGCATTATTGAATCCCTTTGTAGCGAATTCTTCCAGTGCAACTGAGAGAATCCGATCCTTTTTTTCCTGGGATATTCTGTCATAACTGTCATTATGGTATTTCATGGACATTGTTCAATATTACTCTATTGCCTCCTATGGGGCAAGTTAAGTCTACAATCATTATTCATCACCGGGTCTTTTTTGAGATTCTCCCGGGCATTTGCAGAATTTTAACTTGTAAGGATAATATTATGTGATATAATCCAAATAAGTGAGTAGTCACTCACTGCAAAAAATGTACACTTTAATCCCCGGAGGATAATTAATATGAGTAATGGATTTGCCATATCCGAATACCACGATGCTGAAGCTGTGGTCAAAGATCTGAAAACATTGATTTCCCAGCCTATCAGAACACTGAAAAAAGAGGCTCTGGATGAATACCTGCAATACTTTGAAACAAAATGCACAAAGTCCAGGGCCATGCTGGAAGAAGCGAAGAACTTTATAAAAGGGGGTGTTCAGCACAACCTGGCGTTCAACTATCCCTTTCCTCTGGCTTTTGAAAAAGCCGAAGGGGCTACTCTGACAGATATTGACGGGAATGAATACATCGATTTTCTCCAGGCCGGAGGCCCTACTGTTCTGGGCAGCAATCCCGATGCAGTCAGAAACAAGGTGATCGAAGTCCTGAACACAACCGGCCCTGTAACAGGTCTTTTTCATGAGTATGAAATGAAACTGGCTCAGCTTATCGTAAAACACTATCCCGGTGTGGATAAGTTCAGAATGCTCGGGTCGGGAACAGAAGCCTGTATGGCCTCCATCCGTGTTGCCAGACTGGCCACAAAGAAAAAAAACATTGTAAAAATGGGGGGAGCCTACCACGGCTGGAGCGATCAGCTTTCCTATGGGAACAGAATACCCGGTGTAGGCGGGCTGGAATCCCATGGTATTCCCTCCTCCTGTTACAGACACACCCAGGAAGCCTTTCCAGGAGACATCAATGCCCTGAAAAGAGTTCTGAAGCGGAACCAGCTCAGAGGCGGTACCGCCTGTGTCATTCTGGAGCCCATCGGCCCCGAAAGCGGAACCCGTCCTATTCCCAGAGAGTACCCCGCACAGGTCAGAAAACTCTGCGACAAATACGGCGCCCTCCTTATTTTTGACGAAGTGGTTACCGGTTTCCGTCTGGGAATGAGCGGTGCCCAGGGTTACTTCGGTGTGACCCCCGATCTGACTGTATTCGGAAAGGTTGTGGCCGGAGGGTATCCCTCTGCCGGCGGTCTGGGAGGAAAGGACGAATATATGGCCTTCCTTCACGGCGGTGTGGGCGGTAAAAAAGGGAAGAAAGCCCATGTGGGCGGAACCATGGCGGCCAATCCCCTAAGTTCTGCGGCCGGATACTACACCCTTCTGGAAATGGAAAAAACAAAGGCCCCTGAAATCGCAGGAAAAGCCGGTGACCGCCTGACCAGAGGACTCAAGGAACTGATAAAGAAATATGACCTCCCCTTTG
This sequence comes from Spirochaetales bacterium, assembly GCA_028532905.1. Classification (GTDB taxonomy): domain Bacteria; phylum Spirochaetota; class Spirochaetia; order DSM-2461; family DSM-2461; genus Oceanispirochaeta. The sequence goes on along the minus strand of JAQQAM010000162.1, from coordinate 7,010 downwards.
TGGCCTATAACCAGGGATCTGTCTGTCATCTTGAGACCGTAGGGACCATGCTCTTTGATATCAATCTGATGAAGTTCTGGGAAATCCCCGGGAAGCTGAAAGAAATACACAAAAGAAAAGACGTAATGACCCATATGGGCGCGGCCTATATGGCAGAAGGAATTGTAACCCTTGCCGGCAGCCGCATGTACACCTCAGCAGCCTGTACAGATGAAATCATCGATGAAGCACTGGTCAGGTTCGAACGTGTTTTCAGGAATATTGAAGGCGTAACAGCCTAAGCAGGAGGGATTCATTGACTTTAGAAGAAGCACGGAAAACAGTCATAGAAGCGGGACATAAGCTGGTACAGGAAGGTCTGGTGGCCCGGACCTGGGGGAATATCAGCTGCCGGGTAGATACAAACAGTTTTGTAATCACCCCCAGCGGACGAACCTACGATGAGCTCACTGAACAGGACATTGTACAGGTTCAGATCCAGGATCTTGCCTGGGAAGGTTCCGTCAAACCTTCTTCGGAAAAAGGACTTCATGCGGAGGTTTATAAACTGAATGACTCCTGCGGAGCCGTAATACACACCCATCAGCCCAATGCCTCAGCGGTAGCCGCTGCCCGACGGGAGATTCCTCTTATCAGTGATGAAATGGGCTCGGTCATCGGAAAAACGATTCCCTGTGCCGGATATGGACTCCCCGGAACCAAAAAACTCAAAACCGCATCAGCCGCCGCTCTGAAAGAGAGCGGAAGCAAGGCGTCTTTAATGGCCAACCACGGAGCGGTCTGCTGGGGATCGGATATGGCAGACGCCTTTCTGGTGGCCACAACCCTGGAAACAGTCTGTGCCGCTTTTGTGGAAGAGGAATATAAACGGATTTCCGGAGACAGGGATTTCACCCGGGACAAGATGCACGACTACTACATCGATTCAATCGCAGGAGGCAGAAGGAAATGAGCAAGGACGACTTGAAGACCCTGATCTGCCGGACAGCGGCCCTGCTCCGGAAAGAAGGGTATGCTGCCGCAAAGGGCTGCCTCAGCATCAGAGAGGGCAGCATGATCTATATAACACCTGAATCTGTAAATCTCTCGGAACTGAAACCCAAAGATCTGGCAGAAGTGGATCTGGAAAGCGGTAAAGCCGTGAACGGGAAAAATCCTGCTGCCGGCCTTCCCCGTCATATTGCCGTATACAGAAACAGAGCCGATATCAATGCCCTTATCCACAGCACATCCCCGTCAGTGGTCTGTTCATCCAAAGCCGGAGAAGTCATTCGTCCCCTGCTGGATGATATGGCTCAGAGCGTGGGAACAACCCTGAAAACCGCCCCATCAGGAACCGACAGCAAATCTCTGAACAGACTGGTCAAAGCCCTTAAAGGCAGAAACAGTGTGCTCCTCCATGAAGACGGAGCCCTGTGCGGAAGTGGCACCATGGATGATGCCCATGCCATCTGCCAGGTCAGTGAAAAAGCATGCCAGGCATGGATTGAATCAGCCATCCTGGGCGGGGGTCATACAATCAATGCTCTGGAATCTGCTTTGATGCGCTTCGTGTATCTGAAAAAATATTCCAGACAGGCTGAAAAGAATAAATAAACCTCTTGTAAAAGAGAACAGTTTTGACAGGAGGGGAGCCGTGCTGCACGGCTCCCTTTTTTAGTAGGACATTCCGGTTGCAAAGCTGAAATCGATAAAGCCCGAGGCAAAGTCATAGCCGAAGCGGGCTCTGATATCAACAGAACCCACCATGAAGACCATCTCTGAACCGGCACCGAAACGGAGAATGTCATTTATGTCCTCCACATCCCTGTAATCGAAGGCAGCTCCCACATCTGCAAAAGGGTGAAGCTGAAAATTGAATCCGCTTCTTTCCCTGAAGGGCTGTATGGCCAGGGTGTTCTGCCAGAAGAAACCGGCATTGCCGCTCATAGTGGAATTCTCCACACCTCTGAGACGATCCCCCAGATTCAGATAGGTATCATTAAAGGCAATCAGAGCAGACCCTTTGGTATAGTAGTTCAGGCGTTTCCAGAAATGCTTATACCATGTTCCCCCCACTTCCAGATCTGTAATAAAGTAAACTTCCGTATCTGTGGAGGCATTGGCTCCCCGGGACAGATTAATGAAGTTGTTATTGGATAAGTAGACCTCTCCGCCGTTGCGGTAGGGCCCATCCCAGTCAACACGGCCGTAGTTGATGCTGTGGTTGAACTCAAAACTGAAAGGGTCCTCTCTGTTCTGAAGATTCCCGTAAGCATCAAGAGCATCCTCAGCTCCATCTGTAACCCGCCAGTCATATCCGTAATTTGCCTTGAATGTGGGGGATATCTTATACCAGACATCCCTGGTGATATCCAGTTTGGCATCCAGCTTCAAAGCCGTGGTATATTTTGTGTAGTACTGGCTGTATTTGTTCTCAATGGTATCGACATCCGGATCAAGGGGGTCGGTATACTTGTTTTTAGGTGTCTCATACATCTGCTCGAAGATGATATCCAGAGTAAATGGACCGGCATCAATCTCTTTCAGCTTGGGATTGATTTTCCAGCGTTTCAGTTTGTCCTCATAATCGGGAGCCCCGAAGGCAATATCCACAAACCCGTCAAAATAGAAGTCCTGCATGGTACCGAATACATTATCGTAGGTTACTTCCAGGCCGAACTGCCATCCGTTCTCTCCAATCTGGGAATCGGGGATGGGATAGGGAATGGGAACAAGGGTCCATCCGTCTGTGGTGGTTACAGTAATGACAACTGGCAGTTCATCAGATGAGCTCTCCAGCTCCTCAATGACCACATCCACGTCAGTAAAGTATCTGGTGTTTCGCAGATCCTTGACCTGGGTCAGAACAGCATCCTCCAGCTCTTCTGCCGAATCGTAAACCTGACCGGCTTCCAGATCCAGAAACCTCCTGAGGGCGCCTTCATTGGTACGGACCGGTTCGTTCTGTACAATGATAATTTCATCAATACGTCTCTGTTTTGCTTCATCAGCAAACAGGCCTGTTCCGGTAACAAGCAAAGCAGCAAATAATAGGATTTTTCTCATGATCCGCATTGTACCACAGTGTGACAAAATACGCTACTAAAAAAGTGAGTGATCACTCGTTAACTAAATTCAATATACCTCTCTCACCGTATCTCTCGCCCTTTAAAGGCGGCATATATGTCCCGGTTCAGTTGAAGAATCAGCCCTTCATCCATTTTGCAGACCTTCCTGTCGTAGGTAAAATATCCGTTACTCTCTATCTCCACATCGGACATCTGGGTATAGACAGCTGCACCAAGCCCCCGTTCTATCAAAGGGATCAGCTGGTTTCGAATTAAGGATGTATAGGCTGCCTCAAGGGCTTCCCGGTTTTTGTACATTCTGTAACCGAATTTGTGATTCTCATCCCATAAATGCCCCTGGACCTGCAGATTGTATCCGCCGTATTCGGAGATGAAAAAAACCCTTGAATCTTTCTTCCGGGGCTTTCTGAGTTTTCTGATATAAATATGCCGGGATAAAAAGTCTCCTCCCCACTGATCAAACCAGCCGGAGGTTTCATCCACCAGCCTGGAAGGATCTCTCTTTTTCACAATGCCTCCAATCCTTGACGCATCAAACTGACCCCAGGATTCATTGAAGGGACACCAGATAACGATGGAGGGGTAATTGTGAAGATGATTCATCACTTCCCCCAGTTCCCGCTCAAAGTCTTCCCGGCTCTCTTGAGTACTCCTGTTGGCAATTCTCTGATGCCTTTTCCGGGTGTCATTCACACGCTGTCCCAGGGTGAAGTAAAGCAAATTGCGGTTGCCCTCAAAACCGGAACACATCATATCCTGAATGATCATCAGCCCCAGACGATCGGCATGGTAATACCAGCGGCGGCATTCCACCTTTATGTGTTTCCTGATCATATTAAAACCCAATGATCTGCTTTTCTCCAGATCAAAGAGAAGAGCCTCCTCCGAGGGGGCGGTCATTCCGCTTTCCGGCCAGTAGCCCTGATCCAGGGGACCATGAAGAAAAACCGGCTCATCGTTCAAAAAGACAGTGGCGTCTCCTGTTCTGCCGGGAGCCCGGCTGATTTTCCTCATGGCGAAATAACTCTCAACCCGGTCGGTGACCTGCCCTCCTGCAGGGGAGACCAGTTCAATCTCCAGATCATATAAAAACGGATTGTCCGGGCTCCAGAGCTCAGGATGATCCATGTGGAGCTCAAGGGGCTCTCCGCTTATCCCCCTGCACTCGGCCACAACAGAAGAGCCGGTAAGAGCCCTGATTCGAATCTCTCCCGCCTCCCGGGCACAGACTGTGAGTTCCAGAATGGAGGCGTCCGCATCGGGAGTCATCTTCAGAGACTCGATGCTGTTTTCCATGGGAACTGCTTCCATCCAGACGGTCTGCCAGATGCCGCTTGTGGCCGTGTAAAAACACATCTTCGGATTCAGAACCTGCTTACCCCTCTGCTGCCAGTGGGAATCTGTGGGATCCCATACAGACAGAATCAGCTCGTTCTCCCCCTCCTTCAGAAAGGGGCTGATATCAAATGAGAACGGAACATACCCCCCTCTGTGGAAACCGGCTTCATGCCCGTTGACAAGACAACGGCACTCCCAGTCAACGGCTTCGAAGTTGAGGAGGATTCTCTTGCCCTTCCAGTGTTCCCGGATGGCAAAGGTCCGTCTGTACCAGAGGCGGTCCTCCGGCAGGAGAGGGCGCTTGACTCCGGATGCTGCGGTTTCCAGGGCAAAGGGAACCAGAATTTCCCCATCCCAGTCTTTGGGGTGCTCCAGCTCTCTGCAACAGACTGCATATTCCCATAACCCGTTCAGACAGTACCAGTCAGACCGTACCATCTGGGGACGGGGATATTCTTCAAGGGGTATTGCGTCTGCCCTTTCCGGTACCCAGGGAGTCTCCTGTCCGTCTCTGATCCGCTTCCATGTTTTCATAATACCCCTCTTGATTTGAATCAATTTTGCCTGGATTGTTACAAAACCATATCCGCCGCTCAGGGGATTTGTCAAACGTATTTCCCTACAGGCTTTTCCGAAACCGGACACAGTCAATCCCCGTACAATTTACTAATGTTTTCACTTTCCAGATTTATAAAGGCTGTGCTAGTCTGGTCTCATGAATAAAATAAACCTTGTCCCTGCCCCCTTCTCGATCAAAGAAAAAGAAGGATTTTTTCAGATATCAGAAGCAACCAGTCTGTTTATAGCTCCGGAGGCATCAGCCGCTGTGATGATCCCTGCTCTGGAGCTGACAGGCCGCATTAGGAATGAAGGAGTTCTCAAAGAGTCAGAATGCACTCCCCTTTCCGATCTTATCAGCGAATGGATTGCTCCATTGGAAACGAAATTCGGCCATCCCCTTTCTGTTGTACCCCAAAAAAAGGACACGGATATCATTACCCTCCACCTTGTGACCGATAAGGGAGACCCGGAAAGCTACAGAATGGAGATCTCGCAACAGAGCATCAGTATCACAGCCTCGGGAGGTCCGGGACTCTTTTATGCCATCCAGTCTCTTCTGCAGATCACAGGTCAGACTGGAGCCGTTCCTGCCTGTATCATTGAAGATAAACCACGGTTTTCCTGGCGGGGACTCCATCTGGACTGCGGCCGCTTTTTTCAGCCCCTGGATGAAATCAGACTTTTTATAGACAATCTGGCCCTCCATAAAATGAATGTCTTTCACTGGCACCTGACCGAAGACCAGGGCTGGAGACTGGAGATAAAAAAATACCCCTGTCTGACAGAGATTGGAAGCCGCAGGAAAGAGACCGGCTGGGGACATTACTTCTATAAAAAGGGAAAATACTCCGACAACACCCCTCATAGCGGTTTCTACAGTCAGGAAGAAGTAAAAGAAATTGTCCGCTATGCCCGGAACAGAGGAGTCATGATTCTCCCGGAAATTGACCTGCCCGGCCACAGCAGAGCCGCTATCGCCGCCTATCCCGCTTTGGGAGTCTTCGGTAAGGAGATGGAGGTCTATACAAAATGGGGTATCTGTGAGGATATCTACAATCCCGAAGACAGTACCATCTCATTCCTGGAAGATGTGATGAAAGAAGTTCTGGAACTCTTTCCCTCCCCCTGGATTCATATCGGGGGAGATGAAGCTGTCAAGAATCAATGGAAAAAAAGTCAGAGAGTGGAGGAACTGCTCAAAGAGCGGGGGCTGAAAGACAGCCATGAACTGCAAAGCTGGTTTATCAGAAAAATAGCCTCCTTTCTGGAAAAAGAAGGCCGAAAAACCATCGGCTGGGATGAGATTATGGAGGGGGGAGCCCCGGAGAAAGCTGTCATTATGGCCTGGCAACACGAGAAGAAAGGAATGGAAGCCGTGGGGAAAGGGCATGCTGTTCTCATGTGCCCCTGCCAGTGGACCTATCTGGACGCCAGGGAAGAGCGGAATCCCTTTGAACCGCTGACAATCACCGAAGGTCATGCCCCCCTGAAGCACAATAACCTGAAACACTTTTACTCCTGGAACCCCCTGCCTCAGTCCCTGAATGGGGAAGAACAAAGCAGAATTATGGGAGGACAGGGGCAGGTCTGGACAGAATATATTCCCGGCAGATCAATGCTTCACTATCTGACATGGCCCCGGGCATCCGCCCTGGCCGAAGTTCTGTGGACCCCTCCTGAAAAAAGAAATTTTCAGGACTTTGAAAGACGCCTGCAATCTGTACTGGAGATTTTCGACGGGAAGAAGATTGCCTACAGACTGAGGAATAAAACCGCCTGTAAAGGATCTCTGAAGAAGGCCGAAAAAGAGTGGCAGGAACAGCAGATAGAACTGGAAGGAAAAGAAACAGCCCGCAGAGTGCAGATACTGTTCAGACGCAAGGGATGGAAGGGTTACGGTGAAATTGACCGGATAAAACTGGAGTGTCCTGACGGCAGAGTGTTTACCGACAGCCACAGAGGCTATTGCGGAGACTTCAACAGACTGAATGTGTATACCCTGGGAGACGGAAGTCTTTTGAATCTGAAAGGCTGCCGTCT
>JAQQAM010000161.1 GCA_028532905.1 Spirochaetales bacterium | reverse complement strand
ATCAGTTTCCCCTTTCTCATTCCAGCGGATGCCGCATTTGGTGAAAATATAGGGCTTATAGGAAGATTCCCGGATAGCCCGGGCTGTTATGGTTTCTGAATGTCCCAGACCGTAGGCCGGAGCTGTATCCACCCAGTTGATGCCCTGTTCCAGAGCAGCATGTATTGTTTTAATAGAATCCGTATCATCCTGCTCGCCCCAGCCATAGATCCAGGGACCGCCAATGGCCCAGGTTCCCAGTCCGACGGGGGTTATCTGCATATCCGAATTTCCCAGTTTTTTCTTATTCATTTTTTACCTCGTATTGATTGAAATGCGCTCTAAATTATCTTTATTTGCTGTGTCTTTCAGTACACCTTTGTTTGATTATATGGTATTGAAATAAAAATTTTCAAATATCAGTCTCATTTTGTTTCTATGTTTTTCATTTTCCGAACAGAATATAAATTGAAATATATAGTAATGTGGGTTACAATAATATGCATTACTATAAAGGTTTAGATAATGAAATTTTACGGTAGACAAAAAGAGAGGACATTACTCGAACAGCAATTTGCACTTACAGTTGATTCTTCTGTTATGACAGTAATTACCGGTCGGAGAAGAATCGGAAAAACTTATTTAGCAAGGAAACATGCAGAAGGAAAAAAAAGTATATATCTGTTTGTTTCAAAGAAACCCGAAGTTCTTCTCTGCAAGGAGTTTACGGAAACAATACGAGCCGTCATTGATTATCCGGTTATTGGTGACATTACAGAATTCAAACAGGTCTTCCGGCTTTTAATGGAAATATCTAAAACAGAGCAGATCGTACTTATAATAGATGAGTTTCAAGAATTCTATACTATCAACCAGTCGGTTTATTCGGATATTCAAAATCTATGGGATGAATATAAGGATCAGACTAAAGCGCAGGTATTATTCATTGGATCCGTATATTCCTTAATGCACAAGATTTTCCAAAATAGCAAGGAACCGCTGTTTGGAAGAGCCGACAGGATAATGTACTTGAAACCTTTTCCACCGTCTGTAATAAAAGAAATACTGGATGATAATCATACCTATACTAAAGAAAATCTGCTTCACATTTATATGATTACCGGGGGCATACCCAAATATCTGAATACTCTGACTCAATATAATACATGTTCTATGGCGGATATTTTAGATTTGTACTTGCAGGATAGCTCTCCCTTTCTTGAAGAAGGGAAAATGATACTGGTAGAAGAATTTGGAAAAGAATATGGAACATATTTTGCAATACTGCAAATGCTTTCTGAAGGAAGAACATCAAGATCAGAAATAGAATCAATTCTGGAAAGGAATATTGGCGGCTACTTAGAAAAACTGGAAACAGATTATGATTTAATCAGAAAGAGAAAGCCCGTAAGTGCCAAGGCAACAGGTAAAGTTCAAAAGTATTATATAAAGGACAATTTTCTATCATTCTGGTTCAGATTCATTTTCAGGAATAAATCTGCCATTGAGAGTAATAACTATGATTTTATTAGAAAGTCTATAGAAATGAATATTCAGAATTACAGCGGACAAGTCCTGGAAAAACTATACCATGATATTTTTATTGAAAAATCTTCTTTCAACCAAATTGGGAATTATTGGGAGAGGGGCAATAAAAACGAGTTAGATCTTGTTGCGATTAATGATCTAGAAAAAAGGATTGTAATTTCTGAAGTAAAGATGAATGTTGATAAAGCCAGGCTAAATGCTCTCAAAGAAAAATCAATCAATCTGATTAAGAAATATCCAGGGTACGAGGTTGAGTATTTGTTATTAGGAATGCAAACCCTGGATAAATATCTAATGAAAAAGACTTTATGAAATAAGCTTGAAATCGATAGTTCTGCTGTCATGGGGCACAACAAAGGTACATACGCTAAATATGTGATAGATGAACTATTACAATTGCTTTTTACCCTGTCCTCATGGTACTCTACTGCGCGGAGGATATATGAGTAGTATTCGAAAGCCCTATGCCCGGACAGCGGCCGCTGTCAGGAGCGGTGTTGTCGCCAGTTTGATCCAGACACTGCTGACCTTGGATTCAGATCTGAACAAAAGTCTGCCTGCCGGGCAGTATGCCTTGAAACTGAAAGCCCCGGAATCTGTGGAGAGCGTGATCTCCTTTAACGGTGGCACCAGAGGTGCTGTTTTGAATTTTATGAGCTGCGAGGCTATGACAGATACCCTCAGCGGCGGCAAGGGAGCCTTTATCCCCTATCCCTCGGGCGGAGGATTCACCAAAGCCCTGAAAGCCTTTCAGAGCTGTGCAGCCGCCGTGAGTACGGCCATGAGCCATGTGCCTGAAAAAGAGGATAAACCGGGTATTGAAAAAAAGACCCGCCTCCTTTTGACTGCAGCTCTCAGGGGAGTCTGCGAAGTTTATAATCATGACCATTGGGTTAAAATGAAAGCCGCTGCCATTCCGGCGGGAACCATTGCCGTCCGCATTGCCGGGACACCGGATATTGCCGGAACCATAAGGGTGAAAGACAAAACAATGTCCTATACACCCGGGGCTGATCTTTCTGCAGCTAACGCGGTTCTTGAGTTTGCGGATATTGATACATGCTACAGGGTGCTGACCGGTCAGGTCGCTGCCATGGCGGAACTGGGCAGCGGAAAAGTCATGCTCAGGGGCAGACTGCCCATGATTCAGGGGCTTTTTCCCCTGCTGGACCGATTTGGAGAATTAATGTAATGAGTGCAGATAACAGATACAGTGAAAGCCAGTCCGTCTTTGAACGGGCTGTACAGGTTATTCCCGGAGGAATATACGGGTCCAAGAGCCCGGGATTTACAGTTCCCGGACAGTTTCCCTATTTCTTTACCGAAGCAGAAGGCTGCCGGGTCAAGGATGCCGACGGTCATACCTATATCGATTACCTGTGCGGTTTCGGTTCCATGGTTCTGGGATTCGGGAATCCTGTTGTGGACAATCCTGCTATTGAACAGCTCAGGAAGGGGGATCTTCTCAATTGTCCGTCTCCCGTTTTTGTTGATCTGGCCGAACGTCTGTGCGGTCTTATTGAGGGAATGGGCTGGACCGTATTTGCCAAAAACGGTACGGATGCCACATCTCTGGCGGTTACGGCCAGCCGTGTGCATACGGGAAAAAGACGGGTCCTTATGGCCGGCGGAGCCTACCATGGTGCGGCCAACTGGTGTTCCACTAACAAATTTCCTGTTCTGGATGAACAGGATTATGTTCATACCTTTCCCTACGGGGATGAAGAGGCTCTGAAGGAGCTGTTTGAAACCTACAGGGATGAAATTGCCTGTATTATCCTGACACCCTACCACCATCCCACATATCTGGATCAGAAAATACCAGAGAAGAGCTGGTATCCTCTGGTGGAGTCGCTCTGTGACAGGGAAGGGGCTCTTTTCATCATGGATGATATCCGGGCCAACTTCCGTCTGTCCATTAACGGTTCCCACAGCTATTTCGGGGCTAAGCCCCATATGGTCACCATGGGGAAATCCCTGGCCAACGGTTATCCCATTGCCGCGCTTATGGGGACTCCCGAGCTGAAAAAGGCGGCAGGGAATCTGTTTATAACAGGTACTTTCTGGACCTCTTCTGTACCCATGGTTGCGGCCATGCACTGTCTGGCGGAAATGGAAAGACTGGATGTGCAGAGCCATATGTTTGAAGTAGGAAAGATGCTGAAAGACGGTCTGCGGGATGCTGCGGCTGCCGAGGGTTACAAGGTGAACCTGACGGGACCTGATTCCATTCCCTTTATGACCTTCCCCGATGATCCGGATATGTATCACAACCAGATGTTCTCCGCGGCCATGGCAAAGCGGGGGGTGTATCTTCATCCTCATCACAACTGGTTTGTTTCGTATGCTCACAAAAAAGAGGATATTCAGGAAACCATCGAAAAAGCGGCAGAAAGCTTTAAAGAGATGCGGACGCGCTAAGGATTGGAGCAGCCCGGAGGGGTCTGTGCCCGGCACAGACGGTACCTGCGGAAAGCCTGACCCCGGCTATGCCGGGGGAGCGCCCTTAAAATTACAGGTAACTGAATAATTTGAAAACCATCACTCCCAGATAATTACCCAGAGCATAGCCCATCAGACCGGCGGTTATACCGGGGGCAACAAGTGAGGGGCGTTTGAGTGACATGGCTGTGACGCCCACAAAGGGCGGGGAACAGATGGCGGCTGTACTGGAAATAAGCATGGTGTCCACATCGATTTTAAAAATCCGGCAGAGGATCACATGAACCAGCATGGAGCCGATCAGGGCAAATCCTACAAAAAGAAAAACCGTAGGGGTGGAACTGAGTATTCTGGAAAAATTACCCATGGCTCCCGTGGCTGCACTGAATACAAGAATAAAATACTCACCGAAGGCAAAGGTCTTGGGGATGTTTCGGATTTTCTCAATATTGGATGCCAGGAGACTTAAAGTGGTCACAACCAGGATCACCACCAGAGTCTGGCTCTCGGATTTGACAAAGAGGGTAAAGGAGCCGCCGATTCCGAAAATCAGTACGGCCAGTCCCAGGGCTCCCATGAGAGGCAGTACGGTGCCCTTTGAGAAGAGCTCCTTTAAAGGGGTAAACTGCTGCTCCGTGTCTTCAATCTTCTCCATCTCAATTTCTTCAGAAGTTTCCACCAGCATTATCCGCCCGAAGACTTTTTTGGCTGCTGTCATTATGAACATGAGGTACAGGGCGCTTAAGAGAATATCAGAGGCGTGGACAGCCAGGTACAGATCGGCAGGTACGGAAAGGGCTGTCCGTATGGCGGCCAGGTTGGGAGTTCCGCCGGTATAGACACCCACCAGCATGCCTGAGAGTCTGGGAAAGTCAGGAAGTATATTCTTGAATATGAGAGACCCCAGAAGGAGGGTAATGGTTATGGACAGGGCTGCCAGCCCCATGGCCACACCGGTTTTTCCTGATTCCCGGAACCAGGTTTTTATATTGACAGAGAACAGCATCAGAGGGATGGAGAGCATCACAGTTATGGTTGCTATTGTATCGAGGACAGGCATGGCTTCATCGCCGATGATTCCTGTATTTACCAGTAGAAGTCCGAATATATAGGCGGCTACTATGGGATTTATTTTCCTTAGAACCGGAAAGGTCAGTCTGAAAAAGTGAATCCCGATGGGGAAGGAAAAGACGGCTGCCGACAGCAGAATTGCCTGTGCCATAAAATGTTACCTCTGATTTTTTAATTTTGAAGTTATCTTAGAGCTTCTCAGATCAGCCGTCAAGTATTACACATTCTTATATTCTGTCAGAATTCATAATCCACAACGGCTCTGTCCGTCCGGCAGAGCTTATTATAGGCTGCTGCTTTTTTATGACGGGGGTCTTCCCTGTAGGCTTTCAGGTCTTCCATGCTGTCAAAGGTTGAGACCAGTACGGCATCGAAAGCTGTATCGGCTTCGGTTTTGTTGATTCCCACTTCCAGGCTTCTGATCTGGGGAATCACACCCACAAGATCTTCCAGATCTTTCTTGATAATAGCCATATTCTCGGCTTTGCTTTTGCCTTCGGCCTGATCCTTGAACTTCCACATAACGATATGTTTGATCATTTTGATACTCCGGTATTATGATTTTTTAACCTTGGGGAGTATAACATAAAATTTTTCATACAGAAAAGACGGACAAAATCGTGAGTTGGAGGGATGAAGCAGGAGGGATGAAAACCCGAGAGACTGTACCGGAGAGCAGGGCTGCCCTCCGGTATCCGTATCAGGCAAACAGGAGCAGGGATATGGCCATGACAATCATTCCGGACACAAGACCGTAAATGGACAGATGGTGTTCTCCGTACTTCTGAGCAGTGGGCAGCAGTTCATCCAGGGAGATGAATACCATGATTCCGGCTACAGAGGCAAAGAGAATACCGAAAACCGTCTCATTGAAGATCTGCGACAGGAGCACATAGCCCACAATGGCCCCGACAGGTTCGGACAGACCCGACAGAAAGGACCATTTAAAGGCCTGCTTTTTGGAGCCGGTGGCGTGGTACAGAGGAACGGAAACGGCAATCCCTTCAGGAATATTATGTATGGCAATGGCAACAGCAACAGAAATACCAAGACTGGGATCTGTCAGGGCGGCTGTAAATGTCGCCAGTCCTTCGGGGAAGTTATGAATGGCGATGGCCAGGGCGGAAAAGAAACCCATTCTTTTCAGATTCTGCTTCTTCTCTTCTTCCTGGATAATGGACTTACCCTCGCAGTCCATTTCTGCTACATCCCTGATTTCATGGGGATTTTCAAAGGAAGGGACCAGTTTATCTATAAGGGCAATAAGAAAAAGCCCTCCAAAAAAGGACAGGGTTGTCACCCAGTAACCGCCCCGTTCTCCCAGAGGTCCGGAAAGAGCATCCCTTGCCTTAACAAAAATCTCTACAAATGATACATAGATCATAACACCGGCTGAGAAACCGAGCGCCAGTGACAGGAATTTGGTATTGGTCTTTTTAGCGAAAAAAGCCATAGCTGATCCGACTCCTGTAGCCAGACCGGCAAAGAGAGTCAGCCCGAAGGCAAATAATATTGTTGAGAATTCCATGTTCTATCTCCTATGAAATCTATTATACATAAAATCGCAAATAGTGCAAACAAATAAAAATAGGAAGAACTAATCTATATAAATAATCTGTGTTCAATAGGAATTATTGACTTCCGGCAAGGGTAGTGATAGTATTACTATCATTTGTTCTGAAGGATATACCATTGACTGTCAGAGAAAAAGCCATCAGCCAGAGAAAGGAACTCGTTATAAAAGCCGCCTACAAGCTGTTTCTGGAAAAGAAAATTGAATCCGCTTCCATACAGGAAATAGCGGATGAAGCAGGCATCGGTGTTGCCTCTGTGTACAGGTATTTTACCAATAAGGGTGAAATGGCTGTAGAAGCGGCCATTTTCAGCTGGGAAAGCGGACTGAATCCTCTACTGGAAAAAGTTCTGAATGATCAGGACGCAGGCATTGCGGCTCTTATGAACGGCTATCTTGATATTTTCAGAAGCAACCCGGATTTCTTCAGATACCTGGAAGATTTTGATAACTACATCAGTAAATTGGAAACTCCTCTGGAAGCAATGAAACGCTATGAAACAATGCTGCTGCGGCAGGATGAAATGATCAGTGAGATACTTCTCAATGATGTGAACAGCGGTAACCTCCGGACAGATATTGATATCATGACCTATCTGAATATGGCGGGACAGGCCGTAATGGCTATGGCCCAGAAGCTGGTGAACAGAGGAAAGGTTATTTCCCATGATGAAGACTATGATCCCTCGGTTATGCTTAAAATGCTGGTGGAAACACTCTATAAGAATGTATTAAAGGATTGAATAAATGCGGACAGAGTTAAGCTTGAACCGGAACTGGTTATATAAGGCAGATTTTTCACAGGACTATACAAAAAACGACTACAAAGCGGAAGGCTGGGAGTCCATCGGGCTGCCCCATACCAATAAAATGCTCCCTTACAACGGATTTGATGAAAAAGAGTATCAGTTTATCAGTACCTATATGCAGGATATGATTCTCCCGGCCTATAAGGAGGGGGAAAGAATCTATATGGACTTTCAGGGGGTCATGACCGCTGCGGAAGTCTGGGTCAACGGTGAAAAGGCGGGGGAACATAAGGGGGGGTATACTCCTTTTTCCATAGAACTGACTCCCTATGCCGAGGCCGGAAGACCCTGCAAGGTCGTGGTTAAGGTCGATTCCACCGAACGGGACGACATTCCTCCCTTCGGCCGGGTTATCGATTATCTGTGTTACGGGGGGATTTACAGAACTGTCTCCCTGAGAATCGTGCCGGCTGTGCACATCACCAATTTGAAAGCCGAAACGACAGGGGGCGGAGGGGCACGGAAGAGTCTGAGCGCCGATCTGTATATCAATAACCAGTCGGGTGCTGATCAGAGCCGCCTTGTTTCTCTGTCACTCACAATGCCCGAGGGGGATAATTTCCATATTGAGAGGGAGCTGCTTCTCAGAGAAGGGGAGTCTGTTCATTCTCTGGAACTGAAGAATATGGACGGCCTGCAAGACTGGTCCCTGGAGAATCCTGCTCTCTATAACCTGGAAGCCCGGTTCACAGCTCCCGATGATATGAGCGATCTTTTTGTCCGCAGAATCGGCTTCAGAACCGCAGAGTTCCGGACAGACGGTTTTTATCTGAATGGAGAGAAGCTTAAAATCAGAGGTTTGAACCGTCATCAGGCTTATCCCTATGCCGGTTATGCCATGCCCGCCAGAGAGCAGAGGCAGGATGCGGATCGTCTGAAATATGAACTGGGGCTGAACCTGGTGAGAACCTCCCACTATCCCCAGGCCGTGGAGTTTCTGGACCGCTGTGACGAGATCGGTCTGCTTGTCTTTGAAGAACTTCCCGGCTGGCAGCACATCGGGGGGCAGGAGTGGCAGGACAATGCCTGTGTGTCTCTACAGGAGATGATCCGCCGGGACTGGAACCACCCCTCCATCATCCTCTGGGGTGTCAGAATCAATGAGTCTGAAGACAACCATGACTTTTACGAGAGAACCAATGCCCTTTCCAGAGAACTGGATGGTACAAGACAGACCGGCGGTGTAAGGTACATCGAAAAGAGCGAGATTCTGGAAGACGTCTATACCATGAATGATTTTGTCCACTGCGGAGAAAAGACTGTCCTCAGAAAGCCCGACAAGGTGGCCCGAAACAGCAGAATCCCCTATCTGGTGACCGAGTTTAACGGTCATATGTTCCCTACAAAACGTTTTGACCAGGAAGCCCGGGTCAGAGAACATGCCCTGCGGCACCTGAGGGTGCTGGACAGAATGATGGGAGACAACAGGATCAGCGGCGCCATCGGCTGGTGTGCCTGGGACTACAATACCCACAGAGAGTTC
This sequence comes from Spirochaetales bacterium, assembly GCA_028532905.1. Taxonomy (GTDB): domain Bacteria; phylum Spirochaetota; class Spirochaetia; order DSM-2461; family DSM-2461; genus Oceanispirochaeta. The sequence continues at coordinate 21,924 of JAQQAM010000161.1, read as the reverse complement.
GGCAGCGGTGACAGAATCTGTTACCACGGAGTTTCGGATATGTTCCGGATTCCCAAGGTGGCGGCGGCTGTCTATAAGTCCCAGATCAGTCCGGAACAGACCATTGTCCTGGAATCGGCATCCCTTTTTGCCAAGGGGGAACGGGATGCCGCCAGTATTCTGCCCATTGAAATCTACACAAACTGCGACAGTATCAACCTTTATAAAAACGGAAAGCTGGTGGATAATTTCACACCCGCCCGGGACAGGTATCCCCATATAGAGCATCCTCCGGTTATTCTGGAGGATCTGATCGGCAGACAGGTCGAGGAGCTGCCTTGTGCTCCCAAAGATCAGCAGACATTCAGAAAAATCGCCGGCTATGTGATGCTCCATGGAGAGGAAAAGCTCAAATGGCACCACTATCTGCGGATGGGCCTGCTCATGACCAGGTACAAACTGAACTTCAACGATGTGGTCACCCTGTTTATGAAGTACAATGCCGGCTGGGGAGAGGATGAAGATCTCTTTGAGGTCGCCGGTGTGTACAGGGGTGAAGAGGTCTGCCGAAAAACCTTCGGCTCCGGTAAGGTCAGCCGCCTCGGGGTTAAAGCCGACTACACAGAGCTCAGCTCGGGTGACTGGGATACGGTCCGTATCGAATACCGGGTGGAAGACCAGTACGGCAATATCATGCCTTATGTGAACGAGGTTGTAAGCCTGGAGGTCAGCGGACCGGCACAAGTCATCGGTCCGGAGCAGGTGGCCACCGTGGGCGGTGTCATCGCTGTCTGGATAAAAACCACAGGAGAACCGGGAGATGTGACAGTCAGAGCCCGCTGCTCACGGGCAGAAGCCGAGGCTGTCAGTCTGCAAGTTCTTTAGATGTTTTCTGCACATGATAGGTGCCGGCCTTGAGCCGCCCTATGGTGCGTTTTACCCAGGGAACGCTGACCAGGACCGTCAGCACGGAACCTGTATTCAGTCCCCACCAGACGCCCTCCACACCCATATTGAATACCAGCACATACAGGTAGGAGATGGGGAGTGACAGGAGTATGGTTCGCAGAAGGGTCAGAATGAAGGCGGGCAGGGGATGACCCACTGCCTGAAAGAAGCTTCGGTTCACTATCCCGATCAGGGCAAATATATAAAAGAGTTCCAGAGTATAGGTCTGGCGGACCGCATAATCCACAACTTCCGGAATCCCGGAAAACAGAGGATATATCAGGTGCGCCGCGGCCATCATCAAAAGGGCCAGCACCACAACCACCAGAATTCCCCACTGCCAGGATTTTTTCACCGCTTCCCAGGCTCTGTCATAGAGCCCGCGTCCCGCATTCTGGCCTACAATGGTGACAATGGCAGCACTCAGGGCAAAGGCGGGCATCAGCACCAGCTGTTCAAAACGGCCGAACAGGGAAAAAGCGGTTAAGGCCAGAGGATCTATGCTGACCACCAGATGGTTGAAAAAGAAGAAACTCACAGCCATGAGCACCATGCCCATGGACTGGGGAAGTCCGATCACAACAATCTTTCCAATAATCTCCCGGCTGACATTCCGGACCTTCCACTCAATCCGGATGGATGATCTGTTCTTCAGAAACACTCCCAGAATATAGATAAACGAGGCGATCTGTCCGATGACAGTGGCCAGAGCCGCCCCTCTGACATCCAGATCCAGAAGAAAGATGAAAACCGGGTCCAGAATGATATTGATAACCGTTCCCAGGATCATACCGGTCATAACAGGCTTCATCAGACCTTCCCCCTGTAATATGCCGATAAAGACATTGCCGAAGAAGATGAAAAAGGCAGCCGGAGCTATATAGATCAGGTAATTATAACCATGGGTGAAATAATCTCCTTCCGCGCCCATTGTATGCACAAGAGGTTCGGCCCAGAGGATCATTACGATCAGGCTGAAGAAGGACAGAACTATGGATATCACCATTCCCGATTCTGCTGTTCTGTCCAGAACCTTCTGATTCTTTTCTCCGATGGCTCTGGCCACTAGGGAGCTGACTCCCACCATAATTCCGTTTCCCAGTGCTATAAACAGAAATATAAGAGGAAAGATCAGACCCACACCACCCACATAGGAGGGATCACTCAGGTCTATGCGGCTCACAAACCAGGTATCAACAATATTATAGAGGAGCTGGAAGAACATGCCTGCCAGCATGGGGACGCTGAGACGGATAAGAAGAGGGGTCATGGGACCGGAAAACATCCTGTCGTCCTCAGCCGCATGACTGTGCTTTTCAGCATTCATTTCAAGAGTTTCCTGCAAATCTGACATATGAACCAACCATTTTTTAATTCAAGTTACTTTGGATCATATCGATTACTATTGGCCGGGTCAACAAATTTTAATCTTGTGAAACATTGCATTCATCCTATATAATAGGCACGAATTAATCACTTGGAGTTTCTATGTTAGACCCTTCTCTGAAGAATCTTCTGATTGAAACCATTTCCGGCAGTATCAAAATCAAGGAAATGGATGAAATCGGTAAAATGCTGTACAAGAAGTTTGATATCTATGGCCTGGCTGAAAAAACAGCCGTACAGACCATGGGACTTCGTACCGCAGCCACCGTTCTGGTGGAATATATGAATACCAACAATAAAAGCGATGAGCTGATCAAACTGCTGGCGGAACTGGATAATAATCAGGTTCTCGGAAGAACTCTGCAGCTGGAGGGGTTTGACTATTTTCTTCAGCAGCTGACTCTCTCGGGATATTTTTACGACTTTTCCAAAAGAAAAGTTCTTCCTATCAAGAAAGAGGCTTCTGAACTGCCTAACTGGGGAGCCCTGAAAGACGGTAAATCCTATCCTGTAAGCATTATCAGTCTGGATATCGTGTCCAACTCGGAACTGGTTAAAAAGTACGGAGACAAGACCATGAAAAAGGTCTATACCAGTCTCTGGAACTTTCTCAGACACTGTCTGACCCATACAGACGGCAGAATCTGGACCTGGGCCGGTGACGGAGGCATTCTGGCGTTTGCCTTTAAAAATCATGTGGAGCGTGCTGTTCTCTTTGCCATTGAGCTGCAGAGAACCATCTCTTTGTTCAATATGGATAAAAATAATCCCATAGCCGATCCCATTCATCTCAGGCTGGCCATTCATACAGGCAAACTGACCTATCATAAGGATATGGGACAGATTATTTCAGAAGTGATCAATCTTGCGGCTCACCTGGAAAAACAGAAGACTCAGCCGGGTGCTGTATCCATTACACAGGATATTTACAAAAGCATTAATCCTAAACTGCAGAATATCTTCAGTGAAATGGGGGAGTTCGAATCCATTCCCTGTTATCAGACAGAATCACTGGATCTGATTCACTGCTGAGGTGTGAAGGATTTTGTGAGCGGGTTACGAAAAAAATATAACTTTGAATTTCTGGATTGCGGGTCCGGGAACAGACTGGAGCGTGTAGGGGAATCCCATTTTATCAGGCAGGCTCCCAAGGCCGTCTTTTCTCCCGGTTCTCCGGGGCTATGGAATAAGGCTGATTATATTTATGACAAACACAGCACTCCCCGCTGGAGGGTGAAGGGATCAGAATCTCTTCCTGATTTTCAGTACAGGACTCTCCGGATGGATCTCAGGTTGTCAGAGAATGGTCAGATCGGCATCTACCCGGAACAGAAGCAGAACTGGGACTGGCTGTATGACCATCTGGAAAAGGATAACACCCGGCAGAGAATCTTCAATGGATTTGCCTATACCGGCGCCTCTTCCCTGGTCTGTGCGGCGGCGTCTCCCACATCGGAAGTCTGTCATCTGGATGCCTCTAAAGCGGCAGTCAACTGGGCCCGGAGGAATCGGGAAAAATCGGGGCTTTCTGAAAACAGCATACGTTTTATTGTGGATGATATCAGCCGCTTTCTGGAGCGGGAAATTAAAAGAGGAAAAACCTACAGCGGTATGATTCTGGACCCTCCTGCTTTCGGCAGGGCGAAAAACGGAAAAACCTGGGTTCTGAAGAGGGATTTACCGGATCTTATGAAACTCTGCCGGCAGGTTCTGGATGATGCTCCCCGGTTTTTTCTCCTGTCCTGTCATGATCCTGAGATGACAAAGGACGATCTGGCACATCTGTGTTCAGAGGTCCTGGGCATCAGACAGAAAGAGGTGGAAACCCTGGATCTTGTTCTTGAATCTGAGGCGGGGAATTCCCTGCCCAACGGCATTGCCGCCCGGTGGTACAGAGCTTTATAAATCTCCCAGTGCCTCCTCATAGACCTGCATATACGCCAGAGCCGAAGGTTTCCAGGAAAAATCACAGTTCATTCCGTTGTGCCTCAGGAGTCTGATCTTATCCGGCTGTTCCTCCCAGCACTCCACAGCCCGGTCCAGCACTTCCCGCAGCTGCCGGGGATCGGCTTCTTCATAGACAAAGCCTGTTCCCTTCTTCCAGCCCCCCGGTTCGGAAGGATCAAGGACTGAGTCGGCAAGGCCTCCGGTTTTTCTGACAATGGGGATGGTTCCGTACTTGAGGCTGTACAGCTGATTCAGGCCGCAGGGCTCGTAATGACTGGGCATGATAAAAAAGTCAGCCCCCCCCTCAATCAGGTGGGACAGCTGTTCATTGTATGTAATTTTTACCGAGAGATTGGGCAGCCGGGTAGAGAGCTTTTTCAGTTCTTCCTCCACCCAGGCTTCTCCGGTTCCCAGAATCACAACCTGTACATTCTGTTCCCGGCAGAACTCCTCCAGAATCCCGTATCCGGGACGGCATAGTTCCTCTATCCCCTTCTGGCTGACCAGGCGGGTGATCATGGCAAACAGGGGAACTTCAGCCTTCTCATCCAGCCTCATCTTCATCTGCAGCCTGGTTTTGCACTGCTTTTTTCCATCCAGATCAAATACCGAATAGTAATCGGGAGCCAGGTACCGGTCTGTTTCGGGGTTCCAGCTGCTGTAGTCAACACCGTTGAGAATTCCCGTCAGTGAGGAGGCCCGGTGGTTCAGGGACTGATCAAGACCGTGGCCGTAGGCAAGGGTTCTGATCTCCTGTGAGTAGGTGGGTGAAACCGTTGTGATGCGGGTGTGATTCTCAATTCCCGTCTTCAGATAATTCAGATAGCCGTCTTTCATCATATTGAAATCATGGGTTTCTTCGGCACTCAGCCCTGTCCAGGGCAGGTCTCTTTTATCATAGGTGCCCTGATACCCCATATTGTGAATTGTGAAAACCGTGGCTGTCCGGTCAAACGGTCGGCCTGCTTTTTTCAGATACAGGGGAACCAGTCCGGTGGGCCAGTCATGGCTGTGGAGAATATGGGGAATCCAGTCCAGAAGTTTGCATACCACGGGAAAGGCGGCAGACAGCAGACTGTAGCGGTGGGCATTGTCGGGATAGGAGGACGCCGGTGTGGGGCCGTAGATCCCCTTTCTGTTAAAGTATTTTTCACTTTCCAGAAAATATACGGGAATCCCCGAATTTTCGGTTTCCGACCGATAGAGGGCTGCCTGCTCCCTTCTGTTGACCATGTCGATTTGAAAATCGGCGATAAAACTTAGATTCTTACGGGACACTGTATCGTAGAGGGGCATCAGGATGCGCACATCCTGTCCCTCTTCTTTCAAGGCAATAGACAGGGCGCTGACCATGTCCGCCAGGCCGCCTGACTTGGCAAAGGGGACTGCCTCGCTGGTTATCATCAGAATGTTCATGGATTGTCCCCTCCTTTTACTCTCTTATCATTCCGGAGAAATCACGGAAGATCAAGGTCTAAAACAGATTCATCTGAATCCAGCAGATTGATGGGAAGTTTCCCCCCAGGCACAAAGTCGCCCCTCACAGCCGCAAAACCGGCCTGATAGGACTCTATTCCCGTACCGTAAACAGCTACCGCATCTTTGACCCAGGGAACCTCATTCAGATAGATGGGGGTCAGGGATGAAATCACCACAATCTTGTCTGCCAGATCTTCCAGCTCCTTCAGAATCCTCAGATCCTGACTCCTGGAGAGACTGAAGATGATGTAATCATAGCCTGCAGCCTGTTCTTTCAGGGAATCTATGACCTGCCATTTTTCCCGGCTGTCAAAGGAATAGGGTATGCGTATGCTGTTTCCCTGGAAGAAGGATGTTCCTGTTCTTCTGAAGTCGGAATACAGGCCGGCCGTCAGGACCCTGCTGTCCCCGGGCAGAGGAAAAGAGCTCTGTTTCAGAGTGGTGGTGCTTCTGGCTGCCTGACCGAAGAAGTATTCCCTGCTTCCGGAAGCCGGAATATCCCGGTCTATCCCCAGGGGGTCAGGATGAAAGGGAACATGATCCTCCCGTTTCAGATAATCCAGTTTCACTTTGAGAATGCGTTCTGTAGCGGTACGGACATCCTGTTCAAAATCTTTATCCGTCTCAATCAGGTACAGCAGGTGATCCCATATCTGTCTGTGAACAGGAGGAGAGCGGCTGACCAGAAGAAAATCACTTCCCGCCCGGATGGCGTCTTCGCAGACCTGGGGGAGGGGTTTGTTGCCGTACTGGGCACCGTGCATAACAAGATCGTCGGTAATAACTAGCCCTTCAAAGCCGAGCTCGTCTCTGAGGATCTCCTTCAGGAAGACGGGACAGAGGGATGAGGGTTTCATATCTCCTGTTATGGCCGGGAACGCCAGGTGTCCGGCCATAATGGCGGGCAGCCCTTCCCGGATCATCATTTTATAGGGAACAAGGTCGTTTTTATCAAGAAACTCCCTGTCTGACGGAATCACGGGCAGTGTGCCGTGGGAATCTTCATCTGCATTGCCATGGCCGGGAAAATGCTTGGCTGTGGCAATAACACCGGCTTCTTCCATACCCTTGTAGAATGCTGTTCCCAGAACCCCTGTCTGCACAGGGTCCTGTGAGAAGGCACGGGGGCCGATCACTTCTGCCAGAGGGTTCAGGTAGACATCCACAGTGGGAGCAAAATTCATATTAATGCCCAGCCGCCGCAGCTCATAGGCAATATAGTAGCCCGTCTGCCAGGAGTCATAGGGCAGGCCCGAAGCACCCAGTGCCAGGTTGCCGGGGGTAATGGAACTTTCGCCCTTGATATGACGGACCCAGCCCCCCTCCTGGTCTGTGGCAACGATCAGAGGAATCTTCTGCCGGTTTGAAAGAGCTCCGTCCTGCATTTTTCCGATGGTATCGGCCAGTACGGACAGGTCATTGGCATTCCATCCGAATACTTTGATCCCGCCGATTTTATTTTCGGTTATCCACTCCATAATCTCAGGAGATGCCAGATCTCCTGTATAACCGAGCATGAGAACCTGCCCCAGCAGTTCGGCATGACTCATATCTGCGGTTAAGGCCCGGGCAAGCTGGTCAGAAGGCATTTGGGAATTGAAGTCAAGAGAATGGGCAGATGTAAAAAATCCTGCTGCGAATAACCACAGCAGGATATATTTTTTGTTTAATATCACTGAAAATCCTATAGTCTATAAGCTGGATGCTTAAATATAGGCTTCTCCCTTGAGGTCGTCAATATAGCCTGAGGCTGTATGGGCGGCCACTGCACCGTCGGATGCTGCTGTTATCAGCTGACGGAAGGGAGTGTTTCTCACATCTCCTACAGCGTAGAGCCCTTTAATGGAAGATTCCATATGGACGTCTGTAATTATATACCCGGTTTCGTCCTTATCCGCCTCCGGTACAAGATCGGTCTGGGGAATGGACCCAACAAAGACAAATACCGCATCAAACTCTTCTTCATAGACTTCGTCCGAGTCTGTTTTGGCCAGAAGAACACGGTCCACCTTGGTCTCATTCCCCTTGATTTCCTGTACAACCGTGTTGAATCGGACTTCAATATTGGGGTTCTTGAGAACCTTGTCGGCAACGGCTTTCTGAGCTCTGAATCTGTCTCTTCTGTGGATCATCACAACCTGATCTGTCAGATTGGCCAGATAATTGGCTTCATCACAGGCCGCATCTCCGCCGCCAACAACAAGCATTTTCTTATTCTTGAAGAAGGGACCGTCACATGTACCGCAATAGGAAACACCCCTGCCGCCGAACTCTTCTTCTCCCGGTACGCCCAGGTGTCTGTGCTTGGCTCCTGTGGCCAGAACCACCGCTTTGGCGGTCACTGTCTCTTTGGATGTTTCAATAATAAAGTTATTGCCTTCTTTACTGATCTTCTTTACGGAGGCGGTCATAAAATCGGCTCCGAATTTCTGAGCCTGTTTATGCATGTCCATGGAAAGCTGAAATCCGTTTACAGGCTCAGGGAAACCGGGGTAGTTTTCCAGGTCTGCAATCAGAAGGGCCTGGCCGCCGGGTGCCATTTCTTCAATTACAAGTGTGCTCAGATTCGATCTGGCTCCATACTGTGCTGCCGAGAGGCCTGCAACGCCACCTCCGATGATGACCATATCTTTTTCCATATTCTTATATCTCCTTGAGCATATATACAATTTCAATGAATCTAATATACTAATAGCTTTTCAGAAAATCAAATTGATATATTTTTCTTCATATAATTTTATATAAAAACAATCGGGATTGCGACTCCAATCCTTTGAAAGTTATCTTTTTTTTCTTATATTTTATATTAAAGATGTCCGTTGTAAAGTCAGTCCTCCAGGCTGTGGTACTATTCCAGCTGATTACCTTCTCTTCCTTACTTTATGCGGACAGTTCTGTTTTCAGGTCACAGACGGCATATGGAGACTTTTCGGAAATGTCCGAACCCCTGAGTACAGATAATCTGGCCAGACTGGCTCTCCTCAGTTCCGGTTTGAATGAACAGCAGAGCGACCCTTATATTGAAAAGCTGGCTGTTCTTCTCAAAAAATCAGAATCTGTTATCACTCCCGGTATGGATACTGACCAGAAGGCCGAAGCGCTCCTGGTCTATCTTCATGATACGGTGTTTAAACGCTACAGCCTGACTCAGACAACTGTTCACACCGTGCTGGACAGGGGAACCTATAACTGTGTTTCCTCTGCCATGGTGTACATGATTATCACCCGCTACCATAATATTCCCGTTGAGGGGGTTCATGCAGAGGATCATGCCTTCTGCCGGGTCATCGGAACTCCCCAGGGGGGAACGGATGTGGAGACTACAAATGAGTGGGGGTACAATCCGGGGCTGCGCAAAGAGTTTCAATCCTCCTTTACCGACAGAACCGGGTATGTCTATGTTCCTCCCGGCAATTACAGTGAACGCCAGCGTCTGGGAGACAGGGATATGGCAGGACTGATCCTGCAGAACCGGATCGTGGAACTTCAGAATAAAAACAGGCATATGGATGCCCTGACCCTGGCTGCAGACAGACTGGCTCTGACCGGGTCGGTTCAGGCCCGGTTGGATTACTTTAACACCGTTCAGAATGCGGCGGCCCAGAAAAACAACCGGAAAGAGTACCTGCAGGGGATTGATATCATCAATCAGGCGGCCCTGGGAGATTCTGATTTTCCCGATTTTCTGAGGGAAACCAGAGCCCAGCTTGTATTCAATGCCTGTGCCGAGTCTGTGAATAATAATGATCTATCTGCTGCCCGCGGCTTACTGGAATCCCAGGGACTGTATCTCAGTGCAGATGAAAAAAGAAATATCCGGATTCTGATTTCCAGGCGCGAGCTGGAAGTCAAAGTCAGAGGCGCTTTCTCTCCGGCGGTTATTCAGGAGATCGCGGAGGCTGCTGCATCCGGTGACATTACAAGAGACAGAGCAGCAACACTGGGGGCTTATCACTACAGCATAGAAAGTGAGCGCCTCTCCCGGGAGGGCAGGAACATTGAGTCCTACCTTTTTATGCTGGAAGCCGAATCCTGGATTCAGAAAGACAGAGAATACAAACGGCTTATCCCTGTTCTCAGGGATAATGCGGCTATTGAATACCATAATCAGATTGTCAGACTGATGCAGCAGGACAAAAGGGATGAAGCACGGGCGGTTCTAAGTCAGGGACTGGAACTGATTCCCCGGAGCAGCCTTCTGCTGCAGGATAAAAGAAAACTGGAGCAGTAGGCTCTGTTTCTTATTCCGGCATTCATCTTTCGGTTTCCTGCGAAACAGGCATATCCAATCTTCACCTTTCCAATTTCTTAATTAGGTAAAGAATTCACTAATATTCCTTTTTTATAAACCGAAAATAGTAAAGAAGGAGTGTCTTTAGAATGTCAACTGACAAGATGAACCGCAATTTGATTGATGTTTTGAATAAAGAGCTCAAGCTGCTGGAAGACTATAATTCGGGCTGTGAAATACTGCATAAGTATGTGGCCGCCAGAAACTGGAGCAGACTGGAGCGGACTCTGAACAGCCTTGGTAAAAAGGCGGATAAACTGAATTCTCTTGATCTCATCAGAGAAGAGCTGGTGCTTCAGCTCAAGGAAGAGCATCAGCTTTCACCCGGAGCGTCCTTCGGGATGCTTCTGACGAGACTGGATGAAGAGAGTCAGAAGGATATCCGGATTCTGAAACAGAAACTGCGCCATTCGGTCAGTCTTCTTCAGATAAGGATTCAGGGAATCGGGAATTATGCGGAGACACAGACCTCTGCACTCAAGGATGTACTGGATGTCCTGAATCCCGATCAGAAAGGAAGAATTTATAACAGCCGCGGTGCTGCATCCCCAGCGGATCACAAGCCCATGCTGTTTAACCACCAGTTTTAGGTAAAGGATTGTATATGGGTTCCACATTCAGCGGTATTGAATTAGGAAAAAGAAGTTTACAGGCTCATACACAGGGGCTGCAGACCATCGGCCACAACCTGAGTAATGCATCAACCGAAGGATACAGCAGGCAGAGGGTGCGCCTTTCCGCCACTGATCCGATCTACATGCCCCAGCTCAACAGAGCCGAGCGGCCCGGACAGGTTGGCCAGGGTGTGGATGTGACCATGGTTGAGCGGATTAGAGATACTCTTCTGGATAACCGGATCATCGCCCAGGGGGATGAAAGCGGATACTGGGAAACCAGAGATCAGTACCTCCTTATGGTGGAGCAGATCTACAACGAACCCTATGACACCTCTGTCCGGACCCTTATGGATAAATACTGGGACAGCTGGCAGGAACTGTCTGTCCATCCCGAAGACATGCCCGCCAGACAGGCTGTTTTGAAAAGAGGGGAATCCCTTATAGACGGCATCAACAGCCGTTACAGAAGACTGAAAGAGACCAGAACCATGCTGAATGACGATATCGCCGTCTCAGTGGGAGAGGTAAACAGCCTTCTGACCGATATTTCCAGATTAAATGTGCAGATTGAGAAGTCCGAAGCCGTGGGTGACAATCCCAACGACCTGCTGGACAAGCGGGATCTGCTGGTGGAGAAGCTCTCGGGATATCTGAATGTTACCGTAGACAACAGAGACCCTGATGAGTTTCTGATTCACACCCAGGGAATGCATCTGATTCAGGGAAAACAGGTGAATCTTCTGGATACAGAGCCCAATCCTCTGAATGAAGGCTATGTGGATATCAAATGGGCGAAAACCGGTCAGGATGTGGATATCCGGAACGGTAAACTGGCGGCACTTCTGGAACTCCGGGACGGAGATGTCCGGGGGGAGATCCAGAAACTGGATATGATGACCGTTAATTTTACGGATATGGTGAATGAAGTGCACAGAAACGCCTTTTCCGCCAACGGCAGCACAGGCCTCGACTTTTTCACGGAATACCCTTTTGTCAATAATGCTTTGGGGAATTATGACCGCAGCGGAGACGGAGAGTTCGACTCCTCCTATATTTTCAGAATGACGGGAACCAATGTTCTTGACTCTGAACAGCAGACTGGGCTGGAAGGAACAATCACCCTGAACGGCGCTTCAGGAGATGTTACCATCAACTATTCTCCCACAGACCGGATTGCGGACATAGTGGACCGGATCAATAATGCGGGAGCCGAGGTTAAGGCTCTGATCAACAGAGACGGCCGCCTGGTTCTGAAAGCCAGTGCCTCTGAAAATATGAATAACCCTGATTTTGTCATTCGCCGTGTGGAGGACTCCGGTTCTTTTCTGGCCGGTTATGCGGGTATTCTCAGCGGAAGCGGTCCTGATAATGCCTACAACTGGGATCAGGCGGATGCAGTTCTCGGTTTAAGAGAGGTGGATTATGCGGTGGCCCCCTTATCCCATCCCTCAGGATGGATGGGGATTAATGAGGCTCTCCAGGTTGATCCCGCATCCATAGCTTCAGGATTCGGACTCAATGGAAGATCTTCTCTTCCCGGAGACGGCAGTGCCGCCCTGGAAATTGCCTCCCTCAGAAATAAACCGGTTATGGTGGGGCCCAGCACCACCTTTGATGATTATTTTGCAGAAGCCGTGGCCTCCATCGGACTGAAAGGAGAGGCTGCCCAGCAGGCCAACGAGTCACAGCAGCTGGTCATGAAAGATCTGAAGGATTTTCAGCAGTCCATCTCCGGTGTGAACATGGATGAGGAAATCGCAGAAATGATCAAGTTTCAACACGGCTACAATGCCACGGCCCGGTTTGTGAATAATATAAATGACATGCTGGATACCATTATCAACAGAATGGGAGTGTAATAGATGAGACGTATAAGCACAAATATGCCGAATGCTGATCTGCAGTATCAGATGAGGCTCAGAGATTACAAACTCAATGAGATGCAGACCGGAATCGGCAGCAGCAGACGAATGAACAACCTGCGGGATGATCCCATCGCGGCGGCTCATTCCACCAGACTGAGTTCCCATATTACGCATCTGAACCGGTACACTCAGAACATTGATACCGCCCGGGGAGAGTACTCCCTGGCCGAAACTTCCATGAATCAGTCTGTTCAGGTTCTCCAGAGAATCAGGGAGCTGGCCGTACAGGGAAGCAACGGAACCTACTCCAAAGACGAACTTAACTACATGGCCACAGAGACCAATGAGCTTTTAAAGGAACTCGTGTCCATGGCCAATACACGCACCGCAGACGGCAGAACCCTGTTCGGCGCCAATGATACCAGGAATGATCCCTTTGTGGCTCTTAAGAGCAGGGTCCCCGGAATTGAAGGAGCTGTCATCTCGGAAGTCCGGTATGCCGGAAATATTGTGGCCAATCAGACGGAAATAGGAGAGGGAACCAGAATAAATCTGAATTTTGCTGGCAATAAAGTGTACTGGGCTGAAAATCAGCAGCTCTTCGCCCGCCGGGATGTTCTGGATTACGTGGTAAAAGAAGACAGTGCCATCAACATAGACGGAACACAGATTTCTTTGAAAGCCGGTGATAACATTCACGGAATTATTGCCAAAATCAATGACAGCGATCTTGCGGTTAAAGCGTCCCTTGATCCGGTTACCAACAGTTTTTCCATAGAAACCACCGTACCCCACCAGGTCTGGATCGATGAAGATCCCGAATCCAGGGTTCTCAAGGATATCGGACTTCTGGCAGAAAGCGGCAGCCGGCCCCCTGAAAATCTCCATAAGGATGTAATGGTGGGGGGAGGATCTCTCTTTGACATGGTGATCGGTCTGAGAGACAGTCTGCTGTCAGGAGATCAGGAGGCTGTGGGAGGTCGTATCCTGGGAGGTCTGGATAAATCACTGAATAATCTGCTCAACAATATGGCCGATCTGGGAGCCAGGACGGAACGGCTGGATCACAGCTATGCCCGGCTGGACAGTGAGAGACTCAATGTGACGGCTGTGAATTCCAAACTGACAGACATAGATATGACCGAGGCGATCACCAATCTTAAAATGCTGGAATACACACAGAAAGCGGCCTATCAGTCAGCCTCCAAGGTACTGCAATCCAATCTGATGGACTTTATTAGGTAATAATTGATGAAAATATTAACTAAGGCGTACGGTGAAGTAGAGATAGATGAAAGACAGATCATCCATTTTCCCAACGGGCTGTTCGGTTTTGAAACCCTTCATGAATTTGCACTTCTGGATGCCACACAGCAGCCCTTTTACTGGCTTCAGTCCCTGGATGTGGATGAGGTGGCCTTCGTTCTGATTAAACCGACAATTTTCAGACCCGATTACAATCCGGCTGTAATGAATTCCGATCTGGAAGCACTGGGACTTAAAGACTGCAGCGAAGAAAACGCTCTGGTCTTTACTATTGTTACATTTCTGGATGATAATCAGAGTATGACAGCAAACCTCCAGGGCCCCGTGATTGTAAACCGCGGTGAACGGCAGGGCCGACAGTGTATTTCCACAGATTCCCGATGGCAGACCCGGCACAATATTGCCGAGGAGATGGCATCCCAGAGGAACAGCATATGCTGATATTATCCAGAAAAAAAGATGAATCCATTGTCATCGGGGATAATATAATCATCTCAGTGGTCGATATCAAAGGTGATCAGGTCAAACTGGGCATTGCCGCACCGGGTGATGTGAAAGTGTTCAGACAGGAAGTGTACAAGGCTATTCAGGAAGAGAATAAAGCCGCTGCAGCCGTGAGCAATATTCCCGACTCCATCTCTTTAAACGATCTGTTCAACAAGAAAGATTAAAGCTTTTATTTAGTACTGCTGTTGTAGATAGCATCAAATTCCTCATGCAGATCGAGGAACAGATCAAGAAGGGCCGGGTCAAAATGTTTTTCCCGGCCTTTTTTCATGATAGATACAGATTTTTCATGACTGAAGGACTCTTTGTAGCTCCGCTGTGACCGTAAGGCATCATATACATCGGCTATACAGACAATCCGGGCGCAGAGGGGAATCATCTCTCCGAAAATACCGTAGGGATATCCTGAGCCGTCCCATTTTTCATGGTGGGAGAGGGCAATCTCCCTTGCCATTGATTTGGGGTGGGTGCTGAGAATGTAGGCACCGTTCTTGGTGTGCTCATTCATTATTTCCCGCTCCCAGTCGTCCAGAGGGCCGCTTTTGTTGAGAATATCATCGGGAGTGCCGATTTTTCCCACATCATGCATGGCTGCCAGAAAACTGATGTCTTCAATAAAATCTTCTGTTACTTCCTCATATCCCTCTTTTTCCATCAGATTCCGTCCGAGAAGCACCGAGTACTCATTGACCCGTTCAATATGATCACCCGTGTCATTGTCTTTGAGTTTGGAGGCTTCCAGGAGACTCAGGAAGGTATTTTGAAGCAGTTCCTTGTATTCGTTGGTTATAATGTCGCACTGCACCAGAAACGCTTTGGGTAAATCATTCTTTTCACAGAGACAGGGCTGAATGATCGCCCTGAGAAAGGTACTGTCGTGTTTTCCCTCCATCGGCAGGAGCCGGCCCATCCAGGAGAATGAATTGTTGGGATTTTCCAGGCTGCGTTTCAAAGCAGCACTTATATTCAGCTCAGAATCTGTCTGAAACAGTTCGGGAAGGTAGCTGTCTACAGGAGATTTTGAAAAAATAAGTTCTTTGAGAAACGCCAGGTTTGTCCAGTCAATACGCAGGTCATGATTCACCAGGCAGGTCGGGACAGGGCTGTTTTTGATGCGGTCAACCACAGATCTGATCTCACTGTTATCCAGGATGTTGATGCTCCTCTCATGGGAGGGAAGGGTTGTAAACAGGGACCAGGGATAATAGCCGTTTTCATCCTCATCCAGGGCATCAAGCTCATGAACTTCCTCTGCATCTTCCAGAAGAGGGAGTAAATCCGATTCAGAGTCACCAAAGGGAGGTTCATCCCGGTAATCATACAGTTCATCGGATTTATCAGAGGGTTTCACTTCTTGTCTCCATACAGGGCTATTTCTGCTTCGCTTCTGCGAAGATAAAGGGGGCCGTAATCCTCAGAAAGGCCGCCTTCTTCTGCATAACGGGATAACCCGCACTCCAGAAGCTGTTTGGCTTTTCCTGTTCTGTTGTTTCCGTCGTAAAAAACCCCCTCACGGAGATCAGAAGGAATCATATGAGCATCCGGTCCTGTTATTAAAACTTTGTCAAAACCTTCACAAGCCTTCACAATGCCTTCTGTTGAAAGATCCAGAGGGGCGTTCACCTTCCGGCCTTTATGATAAAACCCGCAATAAAAACGCTTTTTTCGGGCGTCCAGTACGGGGACCACAACACCGTCAAAATAGTCGAATCCGTATGCCAGATAGTCTGTGGTAATCACGGCCGTATAGGGTATGCCGAGACCGAAGGCCAGGCCCTTGATTGTAGACATACCTATTCTCAACCCCGTAAACGAGCCGGGACCTTCCGGACAGATCACCAGATCCAGATCTTTTCTCTCAATTTCGGCTTCTTTCAGGACCAGAAGAATGGAGTTCATCAGGGTCTCGGAATGTTTCAGGCCGTTATCAATGGTTAATTCAAAAAAAGAGTTATCCTTTTTAAGGCATACACTCATCAGAGGGGAGGCTGTATCTACTGCCAGTACGCAATTCACAGATTGATCCCCTTCAAAATGATTTTTCTCCGGCCGTCTTCAAGAATGCTGATCTGCAGGCTTTTACAGTCATCCGGCAGGTACTCGCTGATCCTCTCGCTCCACTCAATCAATGAGACGCCGTTACCAAAGAGAAGTTCATCTACCCCAAGCAGTTCAAACTCCTCAATGCCGTCTATTCTGTACATATCCATATGATACAGGGGAATCTCTCCGTCATATTCGGAAACTATTGTATAAGTGGGGCTGGTAATGTCGTCTTTAATTCCCAGTGCCAGTGCAATCCCTTTGGAAATTGAGGTCTTTCCGGCACCGAGATCGCCGTTCAGGGCCACTATATCACCAGGTCTGAGTTGTTTTCCGATTTTTTCGCCCCATTCAAGGGTTTCTTCAAAGCTGCTACTGTAGAACTCGGTCAACGGGTAAAACCTTCCTTCTCGATATTCATAATCTCCTGTTTGAGAACTTTGATTATGGGAATCACAGGGTAGTCGATCTGTTCAAGAAGTTCAATGTTTATATCCCGTTCTCCGGTGGGTTTGATTTCTACCGTTGAAATAAATTTGACAGAGGCTCTTTTCTCACCAATCAATGTAAAACTGGCAGTCCCCTTATACTCATTTCTGTAGTATATGAGAGTGTCTTTTTTTACTATTTCGTCCATTCCAAGAAATTTCATTCTCTGTCAGTCCACCTGTCCTTTAATTATATATATTTTGTTTTATCTGACCAAAACCTTTTTTTAAGATCATTCAAAATCGTAAACGTATTCATTGATCCGGTTCAGGTTTTTGCTGGAAGCTCTCGTAAACATGACATGCATGGATGTATAGATCCTGCCGTTGGAACGGCAGTCAACAATTTTACCATAGGTAACGACAGGGCTCCCTTTCATGGGTTCAAAATTAAGTTTAATCAGTTCTCCCTTGCTTAAGGGACTTGTGGTCTGTAGAGAACATCCGCCTGCCGAAAGGTCAATAAGGGTCCCCATTCGACCTTTATTCTTCATTACGACGGCTTCCTTCTTTTCCCTTTTTCCTGTTCCGGTTATCTGGATTTTAATGGGGAAGAAGTAACAGGGGCGTTTGATATTCTTTCTTCTGAATTTGCGCTGATATGCCCGGCTTATCTTATTGGAATGCTGCAGGAAGACACTGGTGATCCCTTTAACTGAATTATATCCCAGCACCTTGGATGTGAATGTATATTCCTCTCCATCCTCTCCCCAAATCATAATTGTCAGCCTAGTTCCCTTGGCCCATTTTACCTGGCTCCCTTTCTTTCCCACAGGAACACGGGCGCAGTAAAACTCTTTAAGGTTTGCAGTAATAACGGAAGAGTAGCGGTTGCCGTTTTCCATTTTAAAGGTGACATCCTGGCTCAACTTGAGTTTTCTGGTGTCGGAAATCTGGTTTGTTTCGGCAAAAACCCGTTCAATACGCTGTTTGATGCGGTAAATATTCAGTTTCCGCTCTTCAATGACCGAAGGGGGGGCTTCCATATGGCTGATATCTCTTAAGGCCTGACCCAGAGTATTGTTCAGAGTTCTTGTATTGCTTAACAGAGCAAAAGGTTTGTTCACATGATAAACCTTTATGAAACTTTCAAGCAGAGCAATCTGCTTTTTTGTCAGACCGATTCGCTGACCCTCTCTCCGGAAAGCCCTTTTGCTGTAGCGCCGGCTGCTGTCTTTGTCACTATTACTGACGCGGTTTGCCACAACAAGAAAAAGAAAGCTGGCCAGCATAACCCCCAGAAATATCATATTCTGTCTGGGGTCCGCCGGTTTGAATAACTGTCCTTTAAATCGTGATGTTGTCTGTAATAGCACTAAAAGCATATTAATCCCCTCGGCGGCCTATTGATTCGAAGTACCTGGGAAATGATTTCATTCTGGGAAGAATTTCATATTCCATCAGATCTCCCATTAACACAGAGTCTTCTGAAGTGAAGGCTTCGGTCAGTTCTTTCAGAATACCCGACATGTCTTTGATATACTCTTTCAAATCCTGGTGATGGTCTTCCTGAGTTTCTGCAGGCAGGTATGTGAAGACTCTTAAAAGCTTCTGAAACAGTTCGGTAAACCGGATAATGACATCCATTGCTTCCCGGTCTTTGCCTGTCTGCAGCAGAAGAGATACATTTTCCATCTGGGGCATAAGAGAGACAATGGCCTCGTAACACTCCGCACCGGAACGTTCCGGCTGGGTGACTTCTTCAAGACGTCCCTGAATGACGGCTTCAAGCATCATAAAGGCTTCCAGAACTGTTTTTACATTCTCTTCAGTTCTGTCTCCCGAAGGGATAAAGCCGTTGTCTTTCAGCAGGGCAGCCATATGGTCCTTAATGGAATTGCTGAAGTCTTCCAGAAGAACATTGTAGCTTCCTTCGATATAGCTGTATTCTCCCAGAAGTTCATTCAGCAGTTCAAGGTTTCCGTCTTTCAGAGACTGCTGCACCATACGGCAGTATTTCAGCAGGGTTGTGAGGTTCTGTTCTTTAAGTTCTTTCAGAGTCAGTGCGACAAATCTGAGGCTCTCTTTATCCCGAAAGGGGATATTTTCCCACTTGTCCCGGTCTGTGAGATAAAGTTCCTCTTCATCCAGGAACAGTTCTGTTATTGAGTAATTCTGGGGTGTCAGCCAGTTCTCAATGGAGGTAAACACATCACCCAGTGTATTTTCTTTTTCCAGGGTGAATTCTATTTCATCCTGATTTATATAGATTTTCAAAATGTCTCCTTTCTTGTATGAATCCCCTTACGCTTCATCGGGGATCTGCCTGTTTTTCCTGGTTGTTTCAGGGGGGTCCAGACCGTTTTAAAGGCCCGGCCGTACTATCCGTATGATCCGGTTCACACACGATACGGAAGAATTACCTGTTGTTCTGCTGATTGAATGTATCCAGCGAACTGGAACTGGATTCCAGCTGATTCAGCATTCCTTCCATTGATCCGTATTTGACTTTAAGACTCTGTTCGTAGTCTACCAGATACTCCTTATAGTCCTCAATTTTGTCCTCAGCATCACTGATCCGGTTGTCCAGAAGGCTTATCTTATTGGAAAGAATCCCGCCTGTCTGTATATAGGGATTCAGAAACCGGTCAAGCTCATATCCCACACCGCTGTCAACGACAAGATCTCCATCAGTATCCTTACCGAACAGTTCCTTGATCCCGCTGCTTTTTGTCTGCAGCGCCTGATCCAGAACATCTTCATTGATCTCAAGGTATCCCCTGAGCTTACTGGCATTTACCGAGCCGCCGCCACCGGATCCGGCATTTGTGGAAACACCGATCTGACTGAGCATGGACAGTTCTCTTTCCAGAGATGTGGCATAGGGAGAACTTGTAATTCTCTGCAGCCTGTTTTTAAGCTGCATCATGGTTATATCACCACGGAATGTTCCCAGTTCTTCAAAGGCTTTTTCCCTTTCCTCATCGGTAAAATACTCTATCTCATTTATTATATCGGAATTATCTGACGACAGTATTAGAATTTGTGTCATAACCTGATTGTAGTTGTATACAAACTTGATAATCTCGTCCTTGGCAGACTCCACATCGGGCTTCACATCAATTTCCACTTCCTCATTCTTGTCTGCCCTGTTCAGATTCAGTGTCACTGAGGGGATAAGGTCATCAATACTGTTGGTTTCCCGTTCTACCTTGATACCGTTGAAATCGATAATGGCATTTCCGGCTGTACTCAGTGAGTTGACAGCCGTGTATCCGCCGGAGGATCTCGGATCATTGATCCGCATATTACTGATGGTTACTTCCTTGAAGTTGTTGTTGTTTTCAAGGGTAACAGCACTGATCATTCCCTGGGCATCATTAAGGGGAATTCTTACCTCTGTTGTTGTGCTCCCTGAAGGAAGGGGAGGGAGGGCTTCCTCTCCTGATGCCGTTGTTAAATATCCGGAGCTGCTGTCCTCTATCACCTCAGGTGCGGGAGGAGGGCTCCAGGGGGGTGTATCAGCCTTACTGCCGAAACTTTTGACTTCAATTCCTTCAAATACGGCGGAAGCTGCATCGGGAAGAACCGGTTCGGGAGGAGGATCGGGAACAAAGCTCTCCGGATCAAGCTCATTCACAGTAACCGTATATTCCAGAAACATTCCTTCTTCTACAGCTGCAGAAGAGGGCAGTTTTATCTCCAGTCTGGATTCGGGAGACAGAACAGCCTCGCTTTTAACACTGAGGCCTGAGGGGTCAAGGTTTATTTCCGTGCGGCCTGCCGGAGAGGGCTGAAGAATATTATTCTCCAGGGCCCAGCTCAGGGCATCTTCCTTGAAGATGAGTCTGTTGTTCATACCGGTCTTACTGGATTCGAAGAGAATAACCTGTGTGTCTGATGTGTCCTTTACAACGGTCAGTTTAAGGAGTCCGTTGGCCTTTGCTTCAAGGCGGTTGGCAAAATCGCTTAGTTTGCCGCCCCGGTACCGGAGGTTGAACTCCTTTCCCCCCACTTCAAAACTGTAGTTTCCCGCAGGCACCCGCTGACTGGCCGGTAGGGAAGGGGAGATGAATTTATCAGCCTGAGCCGTTTGGAGCACTGTAAAACTCAGAGACTGTTCTGTGGCGTCCCGTGTCGCGGTGGCCGTTAGAATCCTTTCGTTTGAAGATTCCACGAGTTTATTGCTGAAGGGATTTTCAAACCCGAAAAGAGTCCTGGATGTGGATCTCAGGTTGCTTATCTTTCTGTTGAAGGACTGCCAGATCTTTTTCTGATCTTCCAGTTCGGTGACCGAGTCCTCCATCGTCGTGAGTTTTGCCTTCTCAACTTCGACAAGTCCGTTAACGAGTTCAGTGGTATTGTATTTACTGCTTAAACCGGGGATGCTTATGTCAGCCATAGCATCCCCCTGTCATTTTTAAACCATTCGGTCAATAAATATGCCGATGGCCTCACGCAAATTTTCATGTAGTGTCTGTAATTCCCTCGATGGGATTTCCTTTACTACTTTATCGGTATTCCTGTCAATGATTTTGACTACAAAAGAGTCAATCTTCTCATTGATTGAATAGCTGAAGCGTGTGTTATTAGTTATTTCGTTTAAAATGGACTTTGTTTCGTCCAGATCCGGTGCGGTAAGTTTTAATCGCTGTTTCTGTTGTTCTACCTGTTGTCTTCCTGCTGCTGCCTTTTGTCTGGCATCAACAGGTACCGGCCCAGAACTGGCAACTCTACCTATGTTCATTTAGACCTCCCTGTAAAAATAGCAGAGGGGAAGGGCGCGAACCCCCCCTCGACTACTGTAAGTAAAAAAAGATAACGTCCAGAAATCTCTTTTCGATTAGCGATTACCCTTCACTTAGCCCAGGAGCTGCAGTACTGACTGTGTCCGTACGTTAGCCTGTGCAAGCATGGAAGAACCGGCCTGGTTCAGTATCTGGTTTTTGGTGTACTCCACAACTTCGCTAGCCATGTTTACATCACGAATTCTTGATTCAGCTGCCTGCATGTTTTCTGCTGCAATGGCAATACCTTTGGCAGCCATTTCAAATCTGTTCTGGTAAGCACCAAGATCGGCTCTCTGTTTATTAACAGTTTTCAGAGCTGCATCCACGATACCGATAGTACGGTTTGCTTCTTCCACAGAAGAAAGGGTAACAATTCCG
>JAQQAM010000160.1 GCA_028532905.1 Spirochaetales bacterium | reverse complement strand
GCTTTGTCTGGGGATTTGGACTGTCTATGATAATCCTGTGCCTCATTAGAAAAATAGTCCCTGTCCGTGTCTCAAAAGAGCATGAGACAGTGGGGCTGAATATCAGTGAGCACGGAACCTCTTCCAATATTATGGAGCTGTCCAATTCCATGAGGCAGATCATAGAAGACACAAGAATAGAAGGTGTTGAAAAACTGGATTCCGAGATAGGAACAGAAATAGGAGACCTGACCAATTACTTCAATATTATGATTGACCGCCTGCAGGAGAAAGAGGAGATTGCAGATAAGGCCCTGGAAGCTCTTCAGTATATCTCGGCCCGGGACGGATTAACCAGGGTTTTCAACAAGAAGTATATTACCGATCATCTGGAGGAAGAGGTCAAGCGGAGCAGACGCTATGACAGCAAGCTGTCCATCATCCTGTATGACATTGATTTCTTTAAGAGTGTGAACGACAATTACGGGCATCAGATTGGTGACCTGGTACTGGCCAGAACAGCTGACATCATTAAAAAGAACCTTAGAGAAACAGATGCTGTGGGCCGTTACGGGGGTGAAGAATTCCTCCTGGTTCTGCCTGAGACAGACCTCAGATCCGCCTATGAGCTTTCAGAAAGGATACGGATCATACTGGCAGGCATTCAATGGGAATTTGATGAGAACAGAAAAATAACCATCAGCGGCGGAGTTGTGGAAAACATAGGTGAGGATTCCGCCAGAATGATCGGCAGAGCCGATCATCTGTTGTATGTGGCTAAAGAGAAGGGGCGGAACAGGGTTGAGAAATAGGTCTAGAACCGGAATCCCGTTGATATACCCGTCTTCCACAGGAGCTCATCAATGTCCAGAAGGGGTTCATGATAAAAGCTTTCTTTATGGTATATGGTTCCCTGAAGCCCCAGGTAAAGATTCTTTCCCATTTTCTGACGGAGAGCCAGATCCAGGCTGCCGATGATTTCCTTCCCGCCGGCTCCCGAATCGGGGACTGAGGCGTCAATGATATACAGATTATAACCATTGTAGACCAAATCCAGCCAGGTCTTCCTGTCCCGGTTTGCATACAGCCCCGCTTTAAGATTGACGCCGGAGCTTAAACTATAGTTCCGCCTTTCATAATCAGGGGGCTCATTCACAATATCATTATATTTCAGATAAATCAGATCACTGGCTCCCATGGCGACCAGGTTCAGATACACTCTGGTATCCAGAGTCCACTTTCCCCTTTGAGACGTCCGTATCCAGCCGGGACCGATGGAGTTGGCCCCCAGGTTTATGATTCTGTTATAGATAAAATCATAGTGCAGGTAGAACCCCAGCTGATTACGCACATGGTCCTTTTTGCCGTACAGAGTCCATCCTCCCAGATGACCTGCGGTAAACAGGGTCAGAAAAAGTTCGTTATTAAAATTCAAGCCGGCACCTGTTCTTAAACTGAACCAATCAAATGGAGCCCCCTGTCCCTTTTTAATAAAGGGAGAGCCGTAATCCAACAGAAGATTATAGGTCAGAGAGAAGCCGTTGGCTTTTAGAATTGAATCCGGACGGGGCAGAAAGCTAACATCCGCAAAGGAATACCCCAGGGTCAGGGATGAAAAACCGGACACATCCCTGGCTTCCGGCGGTCTGCCGGGTAACAGGCCGTGGTTGAGACTGGTCATGGGGCTCAGGGCAGTGGCGCCGATCCACCGGAAGACTCCCGGATTGTCTATGGTTCCCTCTTCTCCATAGAGAACAACATCCGAGAGCCTGAAGAGCATCTCTCCGAAGGAGACTCCTCCCATGGTGGTGACGATCAGGTCGTTTATTGAGGGAGTTTCGGTTTCCATCAGCAGCTCCCAGGAAACACTGCCCAGGGCCGTAATCGACAAAGAGGACCAGAACCCGTTCCCCGAAGACCGGGCGGCTCCGTAGTAGAGTGCCCCCTGGTAGGGATGCCCCATATGATTGACGGCAAACTCATCCTGATCCCAGACCCAGGGATTCGTCAAATTTGTCCGCATGGAATCAAAGGAGATCATTCCGTAATCCGCTTGAGTCACATAGCGGTTAAATCCCCACAGGGCAATATTGCTGATCTGAGCTTCCGTCAGTCCCAGTCCGTACAAAAACAGGGGCGAATACTCATCAGTCCAATCCTTTTCATCCCTGTCAGCACTGAAAACAGGAGTCAGGAGAACCAGAAGAAACAGGAAGAGGTAGATCTTTTTCATGACTGCTCCCCCTTCCTGCGGAACTGCAGACCCGCGGCCATTCCTATAACATTCTGATAATTTGCCCCTGAGTTTTTCAGGGAGCGGGAGAACTCCCTGCCATAACGGAGTTCCAGAAAGGTCTCTACATTATCCAGGGGAGCTCTCCAGCCCAGGGCTGTCAGGATTCCAATACCCGCAGGATTGAAATGATCTCTGCTGTTCTTGTGTTTATCATAGGCATGGCCGTCCTGAACAAATTCCGATTCATACAGGAGTAAAGAGACCTGGGGTCCTGCCATCACATAGACAGACCGCCCTTTTTCAAGTTCTTTATTCAGCTTCAGCATCAAAGGAATATCAAGATTGATTTCACTGATCAGATGCGCTTCCCGTACACCATTGTCCACAAGGACATATCCCCCTCCGGCTCCTGCCAGAAGGATCTCTCCCTGCAAAGCAAAAAAATTATTGAAGGAGTATTCCAAACCGGACCCCAGTGTAAACCCGATAATCGGATTGGGGATGACCTCATCAACAGCCTCGGTTTCCCGTATCCCGTCCAGAGCAGCATCAAATCCGGCCCCTGTGTAGAAGGGTGCCGTTATACTGCCCACTACAGAAAGACGCAGGGGGTTATCTGCCCAGACAAAGAAAGGCAGTATCAAAAAAACGATACAAAACAGGCTTTTACGAATCATATTTACTCCCAAACGGATACAAAGCGGAATAACCCGCGGCACCATTTAACAATAATTACACTGGTTTACGGAAGGGTGTATTGAGAAAACAATGTAATAATTTGTTTCATATCATAAAGAAAGAAATGAAAATCCACCCTAAGGGATGTTGACAGATACAACGGCTCCTTTAAGATAGGAGAATGATGAAAAAACCGGCTCTCCTGATCATTGCTCTGGGACTCTTTTTCCCCTTGTCCGTCTCGGCGCTCACAGGAAAAAGAAACATCCTGGTACTCCATTCCTATCATCAGGGGCTCGAGTGGACCGACAGTATATCGGAAGGGATCAATTCCGTATTAAAAGATGAACATGTAGAAATTCACTATGAATATCTGGATACAAAAAGGAATTCGGGAGAAGAATATTATCAGTTTCTCGTTGATTTTGAAAAACAGAAAACGAGTTTGTCCAGTATAGATTTTGAACTGATCATCTGTTCGGACAATAATGCCCTCCGATTTATAATGGAGTATGGAGATGAGCTGTATCCCGATATTCCGGTCATCTTCTGCGGAGTAAATAATTTTACTCCTGACATGATATCAGGACGCCGGGAGATCACCGGAATCATCGAGTCCATAGATTACAAAGCCAATCTGGATTTAATCGGAACACTTCATCCGGAACGGAACAATATCATCTACATAATTGACCGGACAGCAACCGGAAAGATGGTTAAAAAGGAACTGGAAGACGTCCTTACGGATTACAGCGACCGCTACAGCTTTGAGTTCTATCAGGATTTCCGTCTGGATGATGTTCCCCATAAGATTTCAGCCCTGGGAGACAATGATGTCATAATCATTCTGACCTTCAACAGGGACTTGGACGGAAACTTCATTTCCTATTATGACGGAATCAGGATGGTTTACAGACATTCCCGGGTTCCCATCTACGGAGCCTGGGACTTCTATTTCGGCAATGGAATAGTCGGAGGCCTGCTCACCAGCGGACTGTACCAGGGGAAAGCTGCCGCCGGGATGGCCATGAAAATCCTGAACGGAACACCTGCATCCCATCTGAAAATAATTGAAGAGTCTCCCAATCAAATGATGTTCGACTATAACGAATTGAAGCGTTTTGATATTGATACAGGCAAACTGCCGGACGGATCGATCATCATCAACAAACCGGAGAGCTGGCTGAAGCGGGCCTCTGAGTTCATCTGGACCGTGACAATACTCAGCCTTCTGGGTTTGAGTGTCTCAGGAATCAGGCTCATTCAGAACTGGCGGCGTCAGAAACATCTGAAAGAAATAAATGAGGAACTGGCGGAGCGGGTTCAGGAAAAGACTGCAGATCTCCATGACAAGGTAAAACTGATCGAAGAGCAGAATGCCAGACTCCAGTCCGCCCTGGATGAAATAAACACCCTCAGCGGCATTATTCCCATCTGCTCTCACTGCAAGAGTATCAGAAATGACAAAGGCTACTGGAATCAGGTGGAACACTATATTGCCGAACACACGGAAGCCCAATTATCCCATGGAGTCTGTCCGGACTGTCTTGAAAAATACTATCCTGATTATAAAAAGAAAGAGTAGTTCCTGCTGATTCCGGTCACTACAGATCCCGAATATCCCGGCA
Source organism: Spirochaetales bacterium (assembly GCA_028532905.1). Classification (GTDB taxonomy): domain Bacteria; phylum Spirochaetota; class Spirochaetia; order DSM-2461; family DSM-2461; genus Oceanispirochaeta. Next base: position 44,953 of record JAQQAM010000160.1, on the reverse strand, counting down.
AACCTCAAATACCGCCGGATCAAATTCCAGAGTCTCTCTGTAATCAAAAAGCTCTTTACCGAAATACTCCTCAATATCTATATCAAAATCCGTAATGGCATATTTGATAAAATATTTCACACTCATCAGATCCATCTTGATCAGGTAACTGGAGCTGTCTATCAGCACATCTCTGAAAATCCCGTTCCCCAGCTTAATCTCTTCAATAGACTCAATGACCGTATCAATGATATCTGCGGCTCTGATGATCTTGCCTTCAACATCGTCTGTTTTAGGATTGAGAATATAAGACCGGAACTGATTGCGCCAGGAGCGGGGGAGCTCCTTTTCAATCTCCTCTCTGAAGGCCAGCTCTTCAATCTCTTCAATGGCGTCTTTCATAGCGGCGGTCTTCTTTTTAGTAGGCCCCAGAATATCTCCGGTACACTGCTCGATCATATCGTGATTGATAGCCTTTTGCAGCACTTTGGCCATATCCACATCATTGCCGAATTTCTTACTTTCCCAGATGGCCAGGCCTTCCGCAATTTTAGCGACCGACCACATATGCTCGGCTACCGATCGTTTCTTAAAGCAGTATTTATTCTGATATCTTTTAATTTCCATAAGGGATCTGGAATTAATTAGGTGTGTTCCGAATGGCATTGTATAGTTACCGGCTTCAGGCACAAATCTCTGCCCGTTGCCGCCTCCTGTTAGCATGGTATTTCACAGAGAGGGAAAACTCCCTGTCCGATACCCATAGAGTAGTCATTAGTGGAAGAAATGCAAGGGGAAATCCAGGACTTCAGAAACTATAAAGTCAGGGAATCAATTGCCTTCAGTTCCTCTTCTGTAAAATCTAAATGATTCTGAGCCTTAACACACTCTTCTATCTGACTGACCCGGCTTGCACCGATCAAAACAGAACAGACCGACTTATGATTCAGATTCCAGGCCAGAGCCATCTGTGCCAGAGACTGCCCCCGGTTCACGGCAATCTGATTCAGATGATGCACCTTTTCCAGCAGGGGTTTATTCAAATCCTCGGGCTTCAGAAAGCGGCCGTCAACGGCAGCACGGGAATCAGAAGGGATACCGTTAAGGTACCGGTCTGTGAGAATCCCCTTTTCCAGGGGAGAGAAGGTAATACACCCGACTCCCTCATCCTCATGGACATCCAGGACTCCCTCTTCTGCACGCCTGTCCAGCATATTCAATTTGAGTTGATGAATAAGGCAGGGGGTTCCCAGGTCTTTCAGGACTCTGAAGGCTTTACGGGCATCCTCAGGGCTGTAGTAATTCGAAATTCCAACATAGAGGGCTTTTCCGGACCGGACAATATGATCCAGTGCCGTCATGGTCTCTTCCAGAGGAGTATCCGGATCCGGTCTGTGATGGTAAAATATATCGACATAATCCAGGCCCATTCGCGCCAGACTCTGATCCAGACTGGCTATGAGGTACTTGCGGGAGCCGAAATTACCGTAAGGACCGGGCCACATATCATACCCGGCTTTGGTGGAAACAATCAGCTCGTCCCTGTAGTGTATCAAATCATCCCGGAGTATTTTGCCAAAGGTGGACTCGGCGCTGCCCGGAGGGGGGCCATAGTTATTGGCAAGATCAAAATGGGTAATCCCCAGGTCAAATGCCCTTAGAACCATTTCCCTTCCGTTGCTGTACAGGGCTGTCTCTCCAAAATTATGCCAGAGCCCCAATGAGACAGCAGGAAGTTGCAATCCCGAATGCCCGCACCTCGGGTAGGACATATCATTGTATCTGTTTTCTGAAGCTGAATAGTTCATTTTGGTTTCACCTTTAAGCTGATATAAAGCCATTATAGAAAATTTAGGAACAGATGAAAACAAAAGACCTTTTTACCGTTGAAGACCGGGAGTACCGGTACGATCCAGTTTGAATGGAAATCAATTTTCCTGCTGTGTGGCTCTTTCTGAAAGTTTTTTTTCATAGCAGTAGAAGTCATTTTCAGATCCGGCAAATCGTATTGTCCCGGTTTTTTTGAAACCCTTTTTTTGAAAAAGAGAATTCATTCCCGGATTACGGCAGCATGTATCTGACCGGATGGAATCAAACTGCAGATCCCGGGCTCTCCTTTCTGCAAAATCAAACAGTTTACCTGCCAATCCCTTTCCACGATACCGGGGATCTACAGCCATTCTGTGAATCACAAGAGACGGCCTGCTCCGGCTCCATTGCACCTGTTCATACTCTGCCGGTTCCACCTGGTTAAGACAGATGACTGATAAAACTGATCTGTCACTGCCTGTCTCTACAAATAATTCACCCGCTGCAATGTCCTTCAGGAAATCTTCCCGGGACGGATAACTGCTGTTCCACTGGTCATTACCGACGTCCTGCATCAATGGAACAGATCGTTCCACAATATCGAGGATTCCCCATATATCATCTATCTGTGCTTTCCGGATCATAGACTTCCTCCCCTGCTCTTTTCCAGAGACCACTCCTTTTCGATATTGGTCTGCATTCTCTTAATCAGTGCTGTAACCTGCTGAATCTCGGTTTTTGAAAAGCCGCGGAAAGAAACGGCAATAAAGGATTCTTCCTTGTCGATCAGATCTTTGTAGATTTCTTTGGCTGCTTTTGTAGGATAGAGCCTCTGCATACGGCTGTCCTTTTGATCCTGCCTCTTCTCAACATAACCTGCCTTTACCAGCTTCTGTATCGCCTTGGTGGTTGTTCCCTTATCAATATGCAGCAGTTGTGTCAGCTGAGCATGACTCATCCCCGGCTGTTCACAAATCCTTGTTATAAACACAAACTGCCCTTTCTGAAGATTGCAGGTTTTAAACGCAGTATCACTCATGGTCTGTATCATTCTCGAAAGAGCTCCGATTTCACGGAAAATATCACTGCTTAGATTTTTCATTGGACCTCACATAGTTGAATATTCAACCATAAAATCAAAAAGTTGAATTGTCAACTATTTCTTTAAAAGAAAGCTCCCGGTTCAGGGAGCTTCTCGATTCACCTATTCTAAACAAGACTAGTATTTCTCAATCAAAGAACCATTTATCTTTCAACTGCTTTACAATGGGAATAGGCATAGAAAACCGAGCTGTTACTTCGGGGTCAACGACTTGTTAAAATCGAAATTCGCCAGATCACAAGCTTCTAAAAAGACGAATCCCAACTTCTCTGTCAGGACCATAGCTGTAAACACCTGATCCTTTGTACCCCGTCCGGATTTCGTCTCCATCCTGATATCTTGAGTACCAGGCTCCTCCCAGAATCTGCCTCGCATGGGGTAACTGGGGCTGGCTGGGCATCTGTTCAAAAGTCATTTCCCACACATTGCCGGACATGTCATACAAACCGGCGGCATTCGGCTTCTTTTTCCTGACCGGATGAGTTTCATCTCCCGCATTTAAAACATACCAGGCATACTGGCCGGTCTCTGCAGCATCATCGGTCTCAACAGGTGAACCGCTTGCATGAAAACCGGGCAGCCAGTAGAGCCCGCTGCCGGACGGATCAATTCCATATCCGGGATCAGTCTCTCCTACATAGCGGGCCAGACTCTCCCACTCAGAAATAGTCGGGAGTCTGAAACCATTGGCGTCTTCTTTAACATAAGGGTTATCGGTGCTACCCGGCATATCGTTATACACATCTGATGCAGTGGCCGTTTTAACCAGAGTTGTATAGGCGGCATCTTCGTAATATACAGGAGTCAGCGATTCATCAGCAAAAGCATTGTACCACTCGGTGACCGCATTGGAGAATAATACTGCATCTCTCCAGCTCATCATTGTTGCCGGATGCTGATCATTACCAACCAGGGTATCATCATTCCCATTTCCCCCCTGCTGACCGGCGTAGGCAAAAGAATATCCGTTTTCTACGGCCCAGAGGACAACTGCATTCCACAGCTCATAACTCACCTCAGTCTCTCCTGCCCAAAGGGGAGCCGGAATATCCAGTAATTCCCGATACTGCTCTTTCCCGACACCATTGGTTGCTGTTTTCAGCCCTGCAGGATACGTTTCACCGGCGAAATAGGCTGATTCCATAGCCTGAGGAGTTCTTCGGAAGAGAACCTTAACCCCATTAATGACCACTTTTCCCTGAGTACCACTCCATTCAAAAGTATCAGGCTCAATAGTATCGGGTTCTACGGGTTCCGGATTCTGGGGAGTCTTATCTTCACTGTCTGTTTGATCCTGGTTATCAGCATCAGTCAATGCCCCTTGCGGATTGTTACAACCCCAAAAGAACAGCATTGCAATCAGTAAAGCAATTTGAATAGATCCAACTGTTTTTTTCATGTTCACCTCATTATGTTTTTTCATTCATACTCGTGAAAAAGCATAAAAACAGGATCAGCCGAAAAGGTTGAAAATGATCGTTTAGATCAATCAAAAAGGTTGAATCTTATGATTTGAATAGTAACTGAGGTTATAGAAAAAGCATTTCAAGCCCTATTTTTTTCGGAATAAATACTTCCGGACTCATACCTTTTCCCCGGATAAATTATCAGGCGATTGGCCCTGAGGGTCTGTAACAATCCTGACATGGGGATAGGGTATTGAGATTCCCGCCCTTTTAAAGGCTTTCAATACATCGGACATAATGGTATTCCGGATCATCACATAATCATTTTTCTCAAACCAGACACCGAACTGGATCAAGACACCCGAATCCTGAAAGTCTTTAACTAGAAGGAAGGGTTTGGGCTCATCAAGGCAGTAAATGTTCTTTCGATACGTTTCTTCCAGCTCATGCATAACTGTATCCAGATCTTCGTTGTAAGAGACAGAGATAAACAGATCCATCCGCCGGATCGGAAACCGTGTAATATTGATCACATCCGATGAAATGAGAGTTTCATGGGGAATACGGATCATCAGGTTGTCAAAGGTCTTCAGCATGATGGACAGCAGTTCCACAGAATACACAACTCCTGTTTTATCCCCCACCTTAATAACATCCCCTATTTCAAAGCTCTTTTCCGCCACCATGAAGAAACCGCTAATGATATTTCCCAGGCTTTTCTGGGAGGCCACACCTACGGCAATACCCACAATTCCCGCAGCACCCAGCAGGGCACTTAATTTGATGCCCAGTTCCGCCAGAACAACAACAAAAAGGATACCAAAACCGGTATAGTTGATCATCTTCCCTATGAGCATCCGGTTTTGAATGGCCGAGTTTTTCATGGCAACTCTTAATACCAGGATTCGAATAATCCTCAGGATGATCCAGCCAATGGCGAGGATCAGCAGAATTTCAAATAATTTTTCATAAGGGAATTTTTCCATGATATCCAGAACGGGTTTAAAACTTAAATTCGGCATTTTTTTATCCTGTATATAAGGTTTTCAGAAAATAGAAACTCCGCTTTAAAAGGCTTTTATCCACTTTCTGACGGGGAGAGGCCAACAGGGTCATATTCTGTTTCCTGTCATTGCTGTAGTTCAGATAGTTTATCTGACTGATATCATCCTGTCCCCGGAATGAAATAGTGACCGGACTGCTGACCAGGTAAGCTCCTGATTCATAAATGGACAGGAGGGGAACTCTCAATATCATCCGTTCAATATCCAGTTTCTGTACGGATTTATTTGTGATGGATACCGGGCAGTACACACTGGAAGAGGAGTTCTCATAAATTTCGTATTTACAATAAAGAGGGCTTTCCAGAAAATAGGAGAGCTCTCCGTTATCCGGACTGCCGAAGAAACTGCGGGAGAGGGGGTGGAGAGGAGTTTCATAAATGAGTTCCTTCTTTGTATGACTGCCGTAATAGAGGGAGACCGATAAGGGGACCTCGATAAACACTTCCATCTTTTTTCCAGGAAGTATCGTTGTTGCCTGCTGGGGTTTGATTGTGATGGGCAGATCCGGAAGACTGGGATACAGGTAGGCATGATTGCTCTTCCCGGTGATGAACCGGTGCGTTTCACTATCCTGTAATACCGTTTTGGTGATATTCAGCTCTTCATCTTTTTTTTGTATATGCAATGACTGCTCAAAGGGCAGCTCAATAACAAGTGTCTCTTCTCCCGGGTTCAGCTGCCCCCAGGGAATGGAACTGTGTTTCATAAATGTCCCTCATTATTCCAAGGATAATTGTATTATACTTGTATTCTATACAAAGAAGCAAAAATTAACGGAGTTTAAGATGGCCAGGTTTTTTAAAAAGAGATCAGAAATGCTGGGAAAGCGCCCGGGTGAGCTGGTATTCGTCGGAAAAGATGAGCCTGTAAATACTGAGGCTGCAGAAATCAGATATAACAGTGAAACTTTTGAAAAAATCAATCTTCAGGACAATTTACCGGATCATGAGCCTGATAGCTCCTCCGGCTTTGTCAGATGGATAAACTTCAATGGACTTGGAAACATTGACTATCTGAACAACCTTAAAAAAATGTATGCCATCCCTTCCCTTATAATGGCGGATATTCTCAACACCACATTAAGACCCAAGGCCGAAGAACTCCCGGAGGGATTTTTCATATCTTTGAAAATGCTCCATTATGAGGAAGAGAAAGAGAGGGTTGCCTCTGAACAGATATCCCTGATTGCCGACGGCTCCAGGCTCCTGACCTTTCAGGAACGCCCGGGAGATGTTTTTGATCCTGTACGAAAAAGACTCATTGAAAGTGCAGGCCGGATCAGACAGGAGAATGCGGTATTTCTGACCTATTCTCTTCTGGATACCATAACGGACAACTATATCGATATCATGCAGAAGCTGGCAGAAAGGATCGAGAGCATTGATGACACCCTTAGCTCTGATGTCAACGAAACCGTTTTGAATGAGATCCATTTATGCAAGAAAGAACTTCTGTATCTTGGAAGAGCCATACGACCAGCCAGAGAAGCGGTACGAATTATTACCAAAGAATCCCAGCCCCTTATTGAAGATAAGTACAGGTCTTATTTCTCCGATCTCATATCCAATATGGTTCAGCTTATTGAGACCATTGATTTATACAAGGAGATGTGTAACGAGTTTCTGTCCAGATACAACGGTCTGATCAATGACAAGCTGAATGAGACAATTAAATTCCTGACTGTTTTTTCTGTCATTTTTCTGCCCCTCACACTGATTACCGGAATTTACGGTACCAATTTTGATTTCATTCCTGAGCTGCATTTCAGGTATGGCTACCTGTTGTTATGGATATCCCTTTTCGTCATTACAGCTGTAATGATCTGGATATTCAAACGGAAAAAATGGATGTGATAAAATTATATTCCCATGCGGGGAGCCCGGACAATCAGGCTTTCTCGTTTAAGTTATGATAGTTGATATGACTCTGGATCCCTTTTTCCTGAAATTTCATGATCAGATTGGTTCTGATCTCAGCTTCCAGCTCCCAGGCTCCTGCCGGTGAAGTGGCCCAGGAAGCCACCCAGCATTTGATGCTGTCCTTCTCTGTCTTCATAACCCAGAAAGAAGGGGGCTCCACATCATTATAGTGATCGCATTCCAGAACAGTGGCGAGGGCAATTTCCCGGATTTCTCTGATATTGGATTCATAGGAAACAAAAAACTCAACATGAGACCAGAGCCATTTATCATTCAGGGTTAAATTTACAAAATCCGTATTAATCATGGCGCTGTTGGGAATGACATACCGCCTCCAGTTCCAGATTTTTATAACCGTATGGGTCGGAGAAATATCTTCAATGGTGCCATAGTTATCATTGATGATGATTGTGTCTCCGATTTTAAGCATTTTTGAAACTGTGATAGCGATCCCCGACAGGAAATTCTCAATAAACGGCTTGGCGGCCATTCCCGTAATGATTGCAGCGGAACCCACAAGAATGGAGATAATGGCCTGGGGAAGCCTGTCAATAAAGGGTATGGAGCTGATAAGTAATACGGAAATAACAGAAACCGAGATGGCAACCCGTTTGAAAATGGAAAACCTTTCCCGCAAGTGCTTTTTTGCTTCTCTTTTAAATGCTCTGGAAGACTTTTTCAGGGGTGTTTCTGTCTCTACAGCATTGGTTTCCTTGATTTTCTCAATCAGCTCTGTCCGTTTCCGCAAGGAGACCTTTATAAAAACCTGAATCACAATTATCAGAGCAGAGATTACCGCCAGGCTGATAAGGAGATAAATGAGTAATTCCTGATTATTCCTGAGAAAGTCATCCATTAATAGGTTCCTTTGTATTTTGTATTATTTGTTCCGAATCAAAACCCGGGAATATTATTGCAGTCTACAGCTGCTTTGAAAATCCCGGATGAAAACAGCATCCACCCGGGATCAGAGACTGTTTATGATGCTTTTTTATATTTCTTTCCGGGATGCGGACCCACAATCTCAGCATGCAGATCCAGACCGAAAAACTCAAATCCACGAAGAACTTTCAAAGCCAGCGCGGCATCTTCTGAAGATTCAAATTCAATAACCGCCTTGTGGACGGACTCTTCAAGATTCACCGATATAACATGCCCGATATGCTCCAGAGCTTCGCTTAAGTCCTGAGTGGAAATATCCTGACTCAGGCCGGTAACCAGAATACGATTGTACTTTTTATACATTGAGAGCCCCCCTTTCTCTTGCAAAATCAAATTCATCAGGATAATTGGCAATGACATTCAGTCCCACACTGTGCAGGAAAATATCATCCAGAGGATTTTCCTCTTTGAGATAAATCCTTTCTTCTACGGCGATGTCCCGATCATCGAATACTTCGACAATCTCATCGTTCTGCGTAAGAAACCATAATTTTTTGCTCATAGCGTCCTCTTTTGCTGAGAGGTTCGGAGACGGGCGGGAAAAGGAGGGATGTCTCCCTGTTAAGCATTCCTGAAACCAACTCCGATACCTGACAACGTAACATGAAGATGATTACAGACGTTTGTTAGCTTAAAGGGTCCTTAGTCTGTGCTTGTGACGATGTTACAACACCTCACAATTAACACACAAAATAAACTATTTTTCCGGATTGTCAAGCCCGGATTTAAACAATCATCAATTTTTTAAATTTCAAGAACTGGGAAGGGGTCTGTTCTCTGTAATCTCAGTATTCGATGGAAATTGAAAAGAGAGTCCCTATAATTTACAGTAAAGGGAAAACAGATGGATACTAAAGCAGATTACTATAACAGATATTTTGCGGCTATGTACGATACAGACAGAGATGCCGCCATGGGGATCATCCAGTCTGCTTTAGATGACGGATCTCTGACTGCTGAGGAACTTCTCATAGATGTTATCAGCCCCAGTATATTGAAGCTGGAGCATGACATGGTACAGGAAAAAAAAGCCACCTTAGCCCAGCATTACATTTGTTCCAAGATATCTTCAGAGATGACAGACTGGCTTCTTGAGCAGGTTGATCGGAAAATCATGAACAAGGGTGTTGTAATATTGGGGACGGCTTTTGGGGATTTTCATGGTCTGGGGAAAAAAATCGTCGGCTGTGTTCTGAACTCCAACCTCTACAGGGTCATTGATATCGGAGTCAATGTAAGCCCCGAAACATTCGTTGATACTGCGGTAAAAAACAATGCCCGGATCATTGGCGTTTCTTCTATGATGATACACACTGCCATTGGAGAAGAAGGAGCCAGAGGTGTGTGCTCCGAACTGGAACGGAGGGGATTAAGGGATAAAATAAAAGTCATCGTTGGCGGAGCCCCCTTCCGCTTTGATGACCAGCTGTATAAACAGACCGGCGCTGACGGCTGGTCTCCTGATGCGATAGAGGCGGTTAAGGTGGTTGACCGTCTGATGAAGGAGAAGGCAAATGTCTAGCGCCAGACAGAGATTTGGAGACTTGATGTCCGGACAACTCCCTGACAGAGTCCCTGTTGTGTGTAATCTGCTGGAGCAGGGTGCGAAAGAAATGGGTATGTCCATTAAAGACTATTATTCTAAAGGGGAAAATGTCGCATACGGTCAAATACGGCTTATTGAAAAATATGGACATGATGTGGCCTGGGCTTTTCATTACACAGCATCCGATGCGGAGATGCTCGGATCAAAAAAATCCATATTTCCGGATGACGGACCGCCGAATGTAGGCCATCTGATAATTAAATCTATTGAGGATATCCATAAGCTCAAAATAGACTCCCGTATATTTAACACAAAGTCCCATCAGGAATTACTCAAAACGATAGATATACTGAAAACAGAGTTGGGCAAAGAATACCCCATCCTGTCTGCTGTTGTCGGATCTTATTCCATGCCCGCTATTCTTATGGGAATAGAAAAATGGATGGAGCTGTTGTTCACTCCCCAAGCCGGAGAAGCTGTGAATCTGCTGTATGAAAAATGCTCACAATTCGTGAATTTAAGATGCCAGGCTCTCCTTGAAGCAGGTGTGGATATGATTATCTATAACAACCCTCTGGCTTCCGCTGCATTTATTACAGCAGATGAGTTTAAAAAGAAAGCTCTTCCCTGGATTCATAAGGACGTACAAACAACTGGGACTGCAGGAATGGTCTATTTTAATGGAGGCGGAGAGATCAACCCCATGCTTCCCGCCCTAGTAGAACATAGCGGATTCGGAGCCTTTTACATAAATCCAATGGATGATATTCGGGAAGCAAAACAAATCGTAAATGGAAAAGGTCTGGTGGCTGCTCCCATCAATGATATAAAGCTGCTCAGATTTAACGAAGAGGAAGTGAAAAACGAAGTGGAGCGGATCATTTCTGAAGGAAAAGAGGGGGGAGGGTTTATTTTCGGAACTCTCGTCATGCCCTATGGAATTCCCGAACATACAATCCGCAGCATGATAAATGTGGCCAAACAGGCAGGACAGTACTAATGGAATTACTTTCTTGCGGAATTCTCAAAAATGAAATCAATCTGTTAATCAAAAATAATAACTGGGACATAACGCCCGCTTACCTGTGTTCTTCCCTTCATGTGGACTTTGGTAAGTTGAAATCAGGAATTCAGAAAAAGCTGGCCGGTATGAGCCCCACAGATCCAAAAATAATTGTTTATGGAACCTGTCACCCCCAAATCGATTCATTCTACAGGGACAATGGGGGAATTCGAACCGAGGGGCAGAACTGTATAGAACTGCTTCTCGGACATGAACGGTTCCAAAATGAACTGGCACAGGGTGCTTTTTTCCTTATGGAAGACTGGGCTAGAAGGTGGGATTATGTCACCCGTCAGGCTTTCGGAGAAAATCCCGAAGGCATGAAAGAGATATTCCGTGATTCCCACAAGTATTTTCTGGCAATAAATACTCCCTGTTCAGGGGATTTCCGTATAGAAGCGGAAGCCGTTTCCAGACAGATAGGCCTCCCTCTCCGCTGGCTGGATACTGATCTCAGGATTCTGGAAGAAAAGATACTTACCTGTATGAAAGAAGCGGATGTACCAAGATGAGTGACAAACAGAACACAAACGATGAGACCAACGCTCTGCTTGAAAGATTAGAGAAGCTGGCATTCCAGAAATCCCATTACCAGATGGTGGCTGAAGTCCTGTTAAACCTGGCCGAGATACAGGGTTTGGAAAACCTTGCTGTCAATTCTGTTTTGACAATCATGAATTTTCTCGGCGGCACAAATGTTCAGCTTTACTACTATCTGGCAGACGAATGGTACTTCTGCGATATTGCCACATCTCCCAGACTGGAGAAAAGGATTCTGGACCCTGATGTTCTGAGTGTAATTGAATCCGGTAATCTTCTGGAAAGGGAGAATCAAGACCAACAGAAAATGGATTCCGGATCATCAACAGATGAGTGTGAACAAAGCAAAGACTGGTATTTTCCTCTGAACTACAAGAACAAGATCATCGGGGTTCTGGTAATGAAAGGCGTTCTTGTTGAATACACCCACTCAGTACGAAATGAAATATCGACGATCGTCAGCTTTCTTACCCAGTCCCTTAACCAGGAAATCAACTCTTCTACTCTCATGCAGGATGCCTATTCACGCCTCAGTGAAAAAAGTTTTCAACTGGAAAGAGAAATGGAGGAAAAAAGCAGAGAGCAGTTAAAATTCCGGCAAACCATCGATAGCTCCTTTGACGGATTCTGGATTGTGGATACAACCGGCCGGTTCCTGGATGTGAACCAGGCCTACTGTGATCTGACCGGATATACAAAAAAGGAAATCCTTCAAATGTCCATAGCCGACCTGGAAGTCAATGAAGACGGTGAGGATACAGCCCGGCATATTGATAAAATAAAAGCTCAGGGTCGTGAACGGTTCGAATCAATTCATAGAAAAAAGAATGGTGATATTTTTGAAGTCGAAGTAAATGCATCCTACAGTGCGGATGAAGACTCTTTTTATGTGTTTATCAAAGATCTGAGAAATATCAAAGCTCTTGAAATTGAAAAGCATAAACTGGAACAGTTTCAGAATCAGAGATCAAAAATGGAATCAATCGGGCGGCTGGCCGGAGGGATCGCTCATGATCTGAACAATCTTCTTACACCAATCATTGGGTACAGTGAACTCCTCCTGATGGATCTGGAAAACGATGAAGAACCATTAAAGAAGGTGGATTCCATTCTGCAGGCCAGCCTCAGCGCCAAGGATATAATAAGGCAATTGCTTGCATTCAGCAGAAAGCAGGAGTTGGAATACAATTACATCAGTTTAAACGATATCCTGCTGAAATTTGAAAAATTACTGGCCAGAACTATTCGGGAAGATATCAGCCTGAATATCAGTCTGACTAAGGCTTCCACAGAGATCCTGGCTGATAAAGGCCAGATAGAACAGGTTATTCTCAACCTTATAGTCAATGCGCAGGATTCGATGACAGGAATCCCTGATGGAAAAATCTCTGTTAAAACTGAGACAGCGGTTCTGTCGAGAGCAGCCGGTGCAGAGCTGAATTATCTGCCTGAAGGGGAATACGTCCTATTATCCATAGAAGACAACGGATCGGGAATAGACAAGAGAATCCAGGAAAATATCTTTGAACCCTTTTTCTCAACCAAGGGGGAACTGGGAACCGGACTGGGACTGGCCACAGTTCTGGGCATCGTGAATCAACACGGCGGTACAATTGTACTGAACAGCACTCCCGGAAAAGGATCGATGTTCACAGTATACCTCCCCTTGAAAACACAAAAATGCACAGCGGCAAGTACTGCTAATCAGATTGATCTGTCCGGTCAAAAAGAGAAAACGATACTCCTTTGTGAGGATAACGACCTCGTACTGAAAATGACTGAAGCCATGCTGATCAGTCTCGGCTTTACCGTTCTGACGGCAAACAGCCCCTCCCGGGCTCTCACCCTATGCCGTGAAAGTAAACAGATAGATCTGTTACTCACGGATATCATCATGCCTGAAGTAAACGGTATCGAATTATGCTGTGAGATCCGCTCAATTCTACCCCATATAAGAGTACTCTTCATGTCCGGATATCTGGACGATACTCTGCCTCAACTGGACATAGAGAACCTGAAGGGCAGTTATATTCAGAAACCTTTTACACTCAACGTTCTGAGTCAGAAAATCAAAGAACTGCTTGAGACAACCGATACAGCAGAGTGATTTGTCAGCCGGATGGATTCACTCTGCTGCCAGTAACAGCATCAGTGATATTAACAAATCATTTCACATTGACGATTTCTATAAGAACATCCCGGGTCTCCCGGGAAATCATCTGATATTCGGCTCTCTTATATCCATCCAGTTGTTCCAGATGGCGATCCATGCGCCTAAGGATTTTTTCTGCCTCACGGGCATCTGGATTCAGGCGCATGATTGCTTCCCGGCGATAGGCAAAGTCCCCCTGCAGCATAATAATATCCTTCATAAGACGACGGGGGGTACAGCTTCCGAAGTCCAATGGAGAAGGCAGCCCCATAAGGGAAGCAGGTATTTTCCGCAGTGTCCGGGAGGTCCTGTTGATGTCCCAGACCGGCTCCCTCCAGGATTCAGAACCGGCTGAAGACAGCCCTTCATAACGAACACCGGCAGCACTGATCCTGACCAGATCGCTGAGAGAAGATCCAATCTGCGGGAATCGGAACACAAGCCCCTCCTCCTGGTCTGAGACTTTTACTCCGGCCACAGCAGTATCTGGAATCACATGATCAACGAAGCCCATGACAACGGGAATCCTGTCAGAATCGATCCGCAGAATATAGGTGGCTTCATGCACAACATGACTCTGCCCTCCATCGGGGAAGCGGCGGAGCCCCAAGGGAACACGGTACAGACGATAGGTGACAGGAATATGGACGGCGTCATCCCACAGATACCCCGGACCGGCTTTTAGAGAGCTGTGAATGGCCCGGGAATATCCGATCCGGCGGCAGGATACGGTACCGCCGGCCGTCACAGTGAGGAGGAATAGAAAAAGTGCAGCCCGGCAGGCTGTGTTAAAATCCCATTTCCTCACGAATGCCCATTACCATATTGGCTTTTTCCGTTCGTTTCTTAAACTCAGGAGTCTCCATTTCGGCTTTTGCCTCTGCCAGAGCTGTACGCTGATCATCTAAGGCGGTTTTCTGCTCTTCAGTGAGCATGTCCTGGTCCAGACTCTCCGCTTCATTCAGGGCCTCTTCTATGGACGACACAACATCTGTCGTAAAACGGATGCTTTCCGCTTCGGCAAGAGCCAGAGTGATGGCCACCGACAGACCGCTGTATTCTGAGTAGGTCATATCAGTCTCTTTTTCTACAGCCTTCTCGATATTGATGCCTTCACTCATGGTTTCCATTGTGGCCATCATGGCAATTTCGAAGTCGATATCGGGATACTTTTCCTGAAGTGCCAGAACTCCCCTGTAGAACTTCCGTACATCCGCTTCCTTGAGGTCGTAGTTCTCCCAGTCTATGGATGAGCTACCCTCCTCCAGCATCTCCTCTCCCACATCTGCCATTTCCTTAACGGCTTTGGCAACGGATGCCGCTTCCTTTACTTTCCCACAGGACAGAATCAAAACCGGAAGGACGACAGCCAAAACAGCCAGTTCCAGAATCGCTTTTAACCGGATTGAAAATGTCCTTTGATTATAACTTGAGAATTGAATCATGATCCCTACCTCCCTCATTTCACTTTCCTGAATGCCAGAAATCTTTCTTAGAATTCTTCAAGCTCCAGAGAGATTTCCGAGATACAGGTATCATCATACCGGCTGCCTTTGTATACATCCCGTATTGTGACTCTCAGGGCAAAAAAGCCATACACCTCCATCAGCAGACGAAGGCTCATATCATCGGTAAAGAGGGTATTGTCTGAAAGACCTGTTTCCTGAAGCATCATCTTCAGAAAAAAAGGATGATCGGCAGCAAACTCTATCAAAACTGTTTTAAACAGATCGAACTGTTCCTCTTCTGTTAAGGGGATATCAAAAGACTGTCTTTCCATCCCGTCATGAACGAGCAGAGGGTCTTTTAGTCTGATTTCTTTCAGCAGATACAGTTCAGCATCGGTTTCGCTGATCATTCCCGGTGCTGTGAATCCTGCCAGGAGAGAGAGTTCCAGACTCTTTATTCTGTTGTTCTTGTCATAAAGAGAAGCGGATTTGGCAAAGCCGTTAACAAGAGAGAACCCCGTAACAGCCCTGTTGGCGAGAATTGTCAGGCTTTCTCCTGCTCCGTCACCGGAAACACCTTCCACCCATGGAGTCGCCTTATCCCCGTCAAACAGATTTTCCGGAGGATACTCATAGACTGTTCCTCCCAGAGTCTCACTCAATACAGAAGACGCCCAGAGGGATTCCCCGGGAAGAACAGGAAACTCCTCCCACTGGGCATGAAGCACCGAACTGAACAGCAGCAGGAGCCCCGGGAGGATTCCCAGTTTCATGGATCAGACCTCATCCTTTGTAGGATGCACTGGAAAAGGCAAGGTAAGGATAGTAAACAAAGCTGACTAAGAGGGCGGGAATGACATGCCAGGCAGGCTGACCGAAGCTCAGACAGAGATTGTAGATAATCAGGATAACAAACACCACATTCACACCGGGAATCAAGAGCATAATGATCCACCACAGAGGTTTTTTTACGATCTGCAGCATGACGATAACATTGTAGATTGGGATCAGAATAGCCCAGCCGGGTTTACCTGCCTTTGTGAAGATTTTCCAGTTAGCCACAAGCAGAACTACAGAGACGATTAACCAGAATACGACCAGAAGAGGATTTGCCGAATCATACATAAATAAACTCCTTTAATAACGATTCAGAATGATGTTTTTCAAAAACACCCCATTGTTTAATATTAAAACATATTCATGGAGCATTCAAAATTAATCTGTGATCCCTCAAACATCATTTACGGTTTTGGATTTGTGTCAGGAGTTTACTGATTTCTGAAACAGTGTAGGGCTTTTGTATAAAACCTGCCAGACCGGCTCTGAGCAAATCATCGATATTCTGATCATTGGTATAACCAGAGGCTATAATGACTTTGCAGCTTTCATCAATATGATTCATCTCATGGAAGGCTTCTGAACCATCCATCTCAGGCATTATCATATCCATGAGGACAATATCAATTTCTGATTTCTTATCTTTAAATACATTAATTGCCTCCAGCCCGTTTTCAGCCAGGAGGACTTCATACCCCAGGGACTCCAGAATATCTTTATTAACCATCCTGTTCAGCTTTTCATCATCAACCAGTAGGATAGTACCCGATCCACTCTCCACAGATTTGCTCTCATTGGTTTTATTAGCCATCTTATTCACACAGGGAAGAAAAATTGAAAAAGTCGTCCCCGAACCTATTTCACTTTCGACCGTGATCATCCCCTGGTGTTCGCGAATGGTTCCATAGACTGCAGATAAACCCAAACCCGTCCCCTGGCCGGTTTTCTTAGTCGTGAAAAAGGGTTCAAAGATTTTATCCAGATTTTCTTCCGGGATACCAGACCCTGAATCTTCTACATCAATCCTAATATATTCTCCGGCCGTTACATCAAAGGAACTGAAATCGCAAAAATCCTTCTCAAGTACTGTGTTACAAGTTCTGAACTCCAGTTTTCCACCGTCCGGCATGGCATGACTTGCATTAATCCCCAGATTGAGTAATGCATTTTCAATGGACGAAAAATCTCCTGCAAAGTTATGATGACTGGCATTATCCACTAAGGAAATATTGATTTTTTTATCAATCGTTCCTTTGAGGATATCCGTGACATCTGATAAAATCTGATGCAAATCAAGAACTGTATTCACGGCTTCACCTTTCCGGCTGAAAGCCAGCAGTTTTCCAATAAGATCGGAAGCACGAATAGAAGACTGGTGTATCATATCAACATATTTAAGACAATTTTCGTTCAGTTTGTTGCTTGGGATCATCAAGAGTTGAGAAGCATTCAGTATAACACTTAGAATATTATTGAAATCATGAGCCATTCCTCCGGCCAGCTGGCCTATGGCCTCCATTTTACGGGATTGGGACAGTTGGTTCTGCAGCCTTTCTTTCTCAAGCTCGGCCTGTTTGCGCTCTGTGATATCTCTATGAGTTCCACACATCCTTAAGGGTTTCCCCTGTGCATCAAAACTTACAATTTTAGCCTGATCGAGAATCCATCGGTAATTTCCGTCCCTGGTACGCATACGGTACTCAACTTCATATTCAGTAGTACGTCCCTCCAGGTGATCCGTAATTGCCTTCCATGCAAGATTCCGGTCTTCAGGGTGATGAAGATCTGTCCACTGATTAACCGAAAACTCCACCTCTTCCAGAGTGTATCCCAGCATCTCCGCCCAACGGGAATTACGGATAACTTCACCGGTCTGTATATTCCAGTCCCAATAGCCCAGCTGACTGCCGTCAAGAACCAGCTGCAACCTTTTTTCACTCTCTCGCAGCTTTTGACTGGACTCCTGCAGGCGATCTGCCATCATATTGACCCGCCCGGCCAGTTTACCCAGTTCATCTTTTGTATTGAGAGAACAGCGAGCATCCATATCCCCCCGGGCTATCTGATCAACCATAACTTCCAGACGGTTAACCGGAATTTTCACAACTCGTCGCAGGAGGAGATAGGTTGTTATATAGATTACTGATAAAATCACAACAATCAGCACCCAGAATACACAAAGGGTTGTAGAGAGAGTCTCTTCGACAAACTCCCGGGTCATAACAATCCGGACTTCTCCTATTTTCTGAGTCCCCGTTTCACTTGTAGAAAAAAATATATCCTGAACCCGTATAATCGGATTTTCCAGATTTCCCTGCAGCTCTCCTCTCTCGCTCAATGTACCGTACCCAATGGCAGTAATGATGCACTGCACAACTTTCGGATCAGAAGCCAGGGCATCAAGCTGCTCATCGACAGCTGCCAGATCTACATTCCAGACAGGATAAGCCATAGAATGACTGATCAGAAGAGCTGTACGATCCGCTCGCTCCTCCAGTTCCTTGTAGCGGGTTTCCCGTTCATGCTCTATTAACACCGAAGCCATTATGACGATGGCCAGTGTAACAGGTACAGTTAGAGCCAGCATTAGCTTTATATGCAGACTAGCTGTTGTTGGAACCAGCCGAAATGAAAACGGCATAATTATTTGGAACTCATGAGGGGCTCAAGCGAAAAGTCATAATTTCCCGGTGAGGGGTTCAAATATTTTGAGAATATACTGAAGTCAAGAGAATCAGCCTCTTCATAGACAATCCTGTAGTAATCAGATGCATTCTCTGAATTGATAATTGTAAGATAGTCCAACCTCTGTCTTGTTCCCCCCCGTGAGGAAAAATCAAGGCCGTGATGGTAATCATTCAGGAGAACCATAGCCCAGGCACCTATAAAGAAATGACTGCCCAGACTAACAGCCATTTCTTCTTTTGCCAGGTTCGACATGGTGTAAGGAGCCACGGCGGTACTGCCGACCAAAACCGGAGCATTCAGTTTTTGAACAGCACGAAGCGCACCGAGAGCCATCGAAAAGTTTGCAGCCCAGAGAATATTAGTCTCTGGATACCTTGAAAGAAGAACCTCCGCTTTACTTTCGGCATCCGGGGTTCCCCAATTGCTGAAAACCAACTGAAGCTGCCTGCCCCGCCCGCTCCGGGTCATGAAGTCACTGACACCCTGGGCACGCTCCATAGATACGGGAGTACTCTTCGCTCCGGTAATCCCGACAACCCGTGGTTCCCGGGAGCCAAGCTGCCGGTAAAGCTCTTCCATCATACGGGACGTTCCCTGCTCCTCATCCGTTGTAACAGTGCCTATCCAGTGTTTCATCCGTTCCCGTTCATTGCCGATCTCCCGACGTTGTTCATGGGTCAGGTCATTATGAATCAAAAGGATTTTTGCAGACCTTCCCTCAAACATTTTCAGCATCTCCGGGGCGGTCTGTTTTTCGTTAACCATTATAATATAATCAGGCAGGGTTCTCCGGCCGGCAAGTTCTTCAGCCTGCTTAAGCATCAGCAAATGATCCCGCTCCGCATAAAGCACTTCCAGTTGTAAACCAAATGTTTCGGCAGCAACCCCCATTAAGCGGGCTGTTAGGGGCCAGAACATCCCCTTGCCCCGGTCAACTGGTTCTCCTGGATTAAGAAAGACAACACTCGGGGCAGTCTCTGAAGCCACAGCAGAATCAGTTGCATACAGAAGAGAAGAAAATCCAACTGTCAAAAAAATAGAGAGCGCAATGAATGGAAATATCCTGGTTTTTATTAAACTCTGTGAAATATCTGTATTCATTTTCCTGCCACTTTTTCAAAAGATAATCTAATTTTATTATACCCGACATCCTGTTTTGGAACCATAAATTTCCCTAGAATGCAGAAGAGATTATGTTTATTATTGAAGATAGAGCCTGAGTTCTAATATACCCGGGCCAGGGGGAAAGTATGCATATTCAAACATCAGAAATGAATAAAATGATTCTGGGAATCGGAAACTACTCCTGTAACTGGGGGACTCATATCTGCGGCCTCTACGAAACGGAGGAAGAAAGAGATGAAATCATATCCGGATATTTATGCCAGGGTCTTGCTGATGAAGATATGGAAATCTATATCCACAGCGAACAGACGGAAGACCACTTCTGGAATATACTTCATACAAACTGCCCTCATTGTCAGGAAAGCAGCAGCAATCCTGGTTCACTTGATGTCAAGGAAGCCAGCGAACTCTACTATCCCACAGGCGTGTTTGATCCCTGGTTGATGGATGAAGCCATTAACGGCTATTTTGACTACACTCAGGCGAATGGCCCCCGGAATCTGAGAGCCGTTGCAGAAATGGCCTGGGCTCTGCAGACCATATCAGGAGTGGAACACTTATTTGCCTATGAATCAAGGTTGAACTATTTTGTCAAAGACAAAACTGTTGTCAGCCTCTGCCTCTACAATACATCCAGGATTTCCGGTGAGATGCTGATGAATGTTCTCAGAACCCATCCCTACTCCATCAACGGAGGGGTTGTCACAGTGAATCCATTTTACATGGAACCGGATATCTGGCTTTCAGAAAACGCCCCCCAGTTTTTGAATGCCCCTGAATAGAAACTGCAATGCCGGAGTATACCCAGGAGTTATTTCTACTGACGACCACACTATCTCAATTAAATGACAGAGAAGGTGTCATCCGATTATTTACAGAGGGAATGAACGACATTTTCAAACCGGTCTCCTTTCAGTGGTTTCCGCAGAAACACAATGACAGTTCTCTAGAAATGGAAGTCTGTACCAGAAAGAAAAAGTATGGTTATTTTGCCTGCAGTGCCGATGCCGATCCTGATCCCATCAAAATAAATCTAATTCATAATGCCGTACAAATCCTGGCAACACTGCTGGAGAAAATTGATCAGGAGACCAACCTTCAACAGCTAGTGGATACCAGAACCGCCGAATTGAGTCTGGCAAACAGGAATCTGGAGAATACCAACAGAGACCTTCAGGAGCAGATAGATGCTCATACAAAAACCCTCGAAACCCTGCGCAAGAGTGAAGATAAATATAAGTCTCTTATAGATAAAATCCAGACCGCCATAATTCTCCACGACAAGGAAGGAATCATAACGGACACAAATCCCATGGCTGTCACATTAATGGGAGGCGGAGAAAACAGTCTCAAGGGAAGATCACTGGAGCATATCCGATCCTTTGTAAGAGACGATGGATCTTCCATGCCTTACTCCGAGTACCCCATTTCCAGGGTGCTGGTACAGAAAGAAGCTGTCCGGAATCAAGTTGTGGGCATTCGGCATATGGGACAGAACGACATACTCTGGACTCTTGTCAATGCAGAACCTGAATTTGATGATCAGGGCGCTGTATTTCAGGTAATTGTGACTCTTATTGACATTACCAGGCTCAGAAAAATGGATGCACTGCTGAAACAATCACAGAAAATGGACGCCATCGGACAATTAGCCGGAGGGGTCGCTCACGATTTCAACAATATGCTCAGCGGGATTATCGGGGCTTCCCAGCTGCTTCAGACCCCGGAAAGACAACTTGATCCCATAGGTCATAAGTATGTGGAAATGATTCTGGAAGCGTCCCATCAGGCGGCAGAATTAACCAGAAAGCTTCTGACTTTCGGACGAAAAACGGAAATTCGCTCCCTACCTCTTTCCATCCACATCGTTATTAAAGACGTTGTGGCACTCCTGCAGAGAACCATAGATAAACGGGTAACCATCTCTGTTACCGAGGAAGCGGAACAAACCACAGTTTTGGGCGATAATGCCGAGTTACAGAATTCCCTGCTGAATCTGGGAATCAATGCCTCCCATGCCATGCCCGAAGGAGGAAAGCTTCAGATTAGTACCAGGAATATTTATCTGAATGCCAAATACTGCCAGACTGTTCCTTTTGATATTACTCCCGGAAATTATATAGAGATTGAAATAAGAGATTCTGGCACAGGAATTCCCCCTGAAAACATCTCCAGGATTTTTGATCCCTTTTTCACAACCAAAGAACAGGGTAAGGGGACAGGGCTGGGACTTTCAACAGTCTATGCCACAGTTCAGAATCATCATGGAGCCATCAATATTTACAGTGAACTGGGAGTGGGAACGGTCTTTCATATTTACCTTCCCTGCTCGGATGTTACCCCTGCAGCATCAACCCGGACAGAAGAACCGGATTTCTCCGGACACGGGCTGATCCTTCTGGTGGATGATGAAGAGCTGGTCCGTACAACCGCCCGGGATACTCTTAGTGAAATGGGATTCTCTGTGATGGTGGCGCAAAACGGTCTGGAAGCTGTGAAGCTCTTTGGGAAAAGGCATTCGGAGATTGATCTGGTCATCATGGATATGCTGATGCCCGGCATGAACGGTTCTGATGCCTTCTTTGCCATGAAAGAGACAGACCCGGACTGCAAAGTGATCATCTCCTCGGGTTTTACAAAGGATGAGAACCTGAAAGAAATGAAGGATGCCGGTCTTTCCGGCTATATCCAGAAGCCCTTTAAAAGGAATGAGCTGCAGAGGCTTTTAAGCCGGATATTAACAGACTGAAGACAACTTTCATCCGGCGGAGATCACCCGGCAATGAAGAGAACACAATAATATAAAAGGAATTACAATACGGGGATCATTTCTTCCATGTTTAATATATGACAACAAAGGAATACGAATGGCCTACACTCTTGATGAAAAAATATTCTCTAAAATAAGAGAGTTCTGTTTGAATGCATACGATGAGAAACAGACTGATCCTGTGAAACTGATACAAAAGATCTGGGACAACCCGAACTTCCCCATGCATTGCCCGGAGCATCATGTTCTGGTTCCCGCCGTACTACTGACGGTTTTCAGAACACAGCGAAACGATTCGAGGGAGATCCTGGAGAGAACTTACAACTGGCAGAATCGAGGGGAAGAAATCTCCTGCCAGGCTTCTGCGGTTATTACGGAGCCTGCGGTGCCGGAATTGGAGGGGGATTGTTCCTGTCGATCTTTACGGATTCAACACCCATGTCCGTAAAAACCTGGGGACTGGCCAATAAACTGACCAGCATCTGTCTGGGGACGATCTCTGAATCAGGGGGGCCGCGCTGCTGCAAAAGAGTCAGTTATCTGACAATTGAACAGACCCTCCCCTTTATCAAAGAAAAACTGGGACTGGAAATACCAGGTTCCGGAAAAATACGGTGCGGGGATCATGAACGGAACAAAGAATGTCTGAGAGCCGCCTGTCCTTATTATGTTGAGAATCAGGATGAGTAATCATAGAATACCTGTATTCCTGCCCCGCTATATAGATCCGCCCGAAACAGATTGCGACTGCCGGAAAACAAAACTGGATATGGAGTTCAAAGCGGCCATTCTTCACCAGGTGGCGAAACAGGGAGAGACAGTACAAAAGGGTGCTGTTCTTTTTGAGGGAGAAGTAGAGAAGATCAGCTTTGAAGTTCTTTCTCCGGCAGAGGGTCTCCTGGTTGAAATATGTTTCTCAGACGGTGATTATTGCACCTTCAATGAAGCCCTTGCGTATATTGAGAACACTTCTTTAAACCATGTTTATAGCAAGTAAGATTTCCCTAAAACAGGAACTGATCATAAACAATCTTACTGACAGATCCTATTCAGCTTACAATGTTAACCAGTCTCAATCGACACAAAAAGAAACCTTGTTCCGCCCTTTGTCCTTCGATTCATAGAGCCGTTCATCCGCTCGCCTCAGGATGGACTCATAAGAGTCTTCCTTACTGCATGAAGAGGCGACACCCAGGCTTATGGTGAATCGAATGTCCTGATCATCCTCTACGGAGACAACCGTTTCTTCGACAGCCTTACGGATCTTTTCAGCAACATGAAGGGCATCCTGCCCCCGAGACTGTGGAAGGAGAACAACAAACTCATCCCCTCCATAGCGGGCGGGTATATCTGTGTCTCGAACCTGCCTGGAAATAACATCTGCCAGTTTCATAATCACAATGTCTCCAACATCGTGACCGAAGGAATCATTGATTCCCTTGAAACGGTCAATATCCAGTATAACCAATGAGAAACAGGTTCCATATCTGCGGTACAACCCTTGTTCTCTGTTACCGACCATTTCCAGGTATCGCCTGTTAAATAAACCGGTCAGGGGGTCCTGATTGGCTGTATTGATTGCCTTTTCAAGCCGCTCGGAAAGCTCGTAAACCATCCGGTGTTCCTGAGAAAACTTAATTGCAAGAATAAGGGATTCAAGTAGTATAAAACCGGCAAAAAAGGCCGAGAGGAAATATCCGGTAATAATGATCTGAAGATAATGCATCATGTCATTGGCAATCCCAGCCATAAGGATGAGCCAGCCTGAAAAGAATATCAGAGAGTATGCTTTTTTTTTGATAATAGCATAGACATTGATTCCGATGACCAGGGCACATGATGCGATGATCACAAGCAGATACCAGGAATAAATCTTTGAATACACCAATGAGTCTGTAACCAGGACCAGAATCAAATATGAAAGATTTATGGCCTGCAGTATTTTAAATAGCACTACAGGAACATATTCTCTGAAAAAATAATATGAAAAAGCAAGAAAGAAAAAAACAGACAAAGGAATGAAAAGTGTAGCAATCCGAGACCCGATGAGAAATGGAATAGAAGGAAAGACCTGAGAAATCAGGGTACTCCCGGTCGTAAACGTTCGCAGGGAGATTGTAAAACAAAATAATCCGAAATAGAGAAGCTCTTTTTCTTCCCTGCGGAAAATATAGATAATGGAATGATATATCCCTGCAAATAGACAAATTCCTATGAGAATAACATCCAGGGAGATATAAAAGAGATTGTTTCTTCTGATTTCCTGTTCAGAACCAATTAAAATACTCTGTCCGATACCGGCGTTACTATGATTTAAGTTTCTGACCTGCAGGATGACATCCAAAACCTCTGACTCGGAGTGAACAACAAAGGTCCATGGCTTCAAAAAAAGAACCTTCTCTCCTTCACCTGCCCACCGTTCATCTACAAGATCGCTGTTTATCCACAATCTGTACTCCGAGAATATTTCCGGGAGCTTTATGCCATAATACTGGCACTCTTGGGAGGTTCTGATTAACAATCGGTATGTACCCTGACCTACTCTTTCATAATCTTGCCCCTTATAGGAGGTCCAGAAAAGAGGGACTGGATAATACTTTTCCGGTGTCTCAAGCCATTCCGGATCTCCTGGTTCTAGAAGCTCATTCCATCGAAAATCCCACTGACCATCCAGTCGAATTGGCGAACTGGTATTAAAACAGGAAAAGGAGGATAAATCGATCTCTCCTTTTTCAACAGTGAGAATGCTGTCGGAACGTCCTCCAGCCGGTAGACAAGCCGGAAAAAGAAGAATGGCAAGCATATAAAGGAATAGTCGTTTATTCATACACAGTGATTATTATGTAACTTATTTTATGCTGATATACAAGGCACCTTCACTTTTTCCGGAGAAGTCGTTTCATCAAAAGAGAAAGAATACCCCACCGAGTCCGAAAGGTTATCATCCGCACAGCAGTTTTCCTTACAGCGATTCCAACAGTCTGAAAACGGATCTATGGGCAGGAAAACTGTTGAAGATGTTCCACTTGTTACTCTATTTCAGCTTTTGATAAACATTTTATTGAAGCGTCTTTTCTTGAATGACTGGATGGCACGGGTGACCTTTGCATCCTCATCAAGTCCTTCACCATCTTTTTTCACATCTATATAATCAAAACAGAGATGAGCCATGCCGCATTTAAGGAAACTGTTGAGCTTTTCGGGTCCCGCACCCTGCTTCTGCAGGGTCTTCAGCCACTTTCTCAGATCAGCTTCGGCAGACTTAAAGTCATCCTCTTTCAGATAAAGATCATAGGTCTTAACATTCTTGTTCAAAAGATCATGAACCCTCACATAATCATCCTTCAGCTTTGATGAGATGGTCTCATCCTTCATCAGTTTTTCATCAATCTTGAGGGCAGCGCTTTTAATCATTATTTGTCTCCTGAGGAATATATCTAACATAGTATAATTAAAGGATTATGGCTCTTCCAGAAAATCCATCAAAAGATCAGCTATGAAACTCTGACGGTCAATGGCAATTGTCCCGACAGAACTCGAAATGGCTGATAGATGAATCATCTCAGAAAAACCCCAATGTAGTATCTCTTTCAGAGGATACGGCCTGGCGTTTTTTCACCCGGTTATTACCGGTGGATTCTTTAAAAGACAGGATTCTCCTGGATGGTGATCAGGATATTTTAAAGAACTTCTTCAATGTTCGGTCTATCATTATTAACGACTAATGGATTCTAAATAATGAGTTCTTATTTAAGAGCTGTGATAACATTATTCAATTATGGCGGAACCAAAATACTGCTGTATTAATCTTTGAGAGTAATATGATCAAGTTCTAGTCCGGTTGGATTCAGATAAGTCTGATAAGTCTGATAAGAACAGATCTGAATCCAACATAATTTCTACAGGAAAGATCAGCCCATGGGCAGAACTTCTTTATTGTACTTTTCGTTGATAATGATTCCCAGTCCCTCATAGATGGCCAGAGACCCGCAGATTATCCCTTCAATTCCTGCAATGGTGTGGATCAGATGACTTCCTGTGAAGTCGGAAATAGCCAGAAGCAGGAAGAGCAGAGTGAGGGAACCGAATACCAGTTTCCCGATCAGCTTGCCCTTGAGAACGGCCACAAAGAGACCGAATGTCAGAATCCCCCAGAGGAGGAGGTAGAATCCCATGGCTCCGGGTGTGGCGGCCTGAGCAATTCCCAGACTGGGAAGCAGCCAGATGGCCACCAGGCTCAGCCAGAAGGCACCGTAGGATGTAAAGGCCGTGGCTCCAAAGGTATTTCCTTTTTTTGATTCCTGAATTCCCGCTATAAGCTGAGCAATTCCTCCATAGAATATACCCATACCCATGATCATACTGTTCAGCTCGTAAATACCGGCATTATGAATGTTTAAGAGTACTGTTGTAAGCCCGAATCCCAGCAGCCCCAGGGGTGCAGGGTTCGCGCTGTTGTCCTTGATAGACACTGTGTCCAAAATCTTTCTCCTGAAATATAGATTCAATAAACGAGGGGAAAGTTTCGCCTATCCAGGGACAATAATCAAGTGATTTACAATGACTATCCCCTCATCCGCTGCGAGAAAGCTTTGATAAAAGATTCACTTGTGCCAAATGGGATATGTCCATCCACAAAAAATTAAAATCCAGGAAATGAACTGTCCTGATTTTAATACGACAGGAACGACTATTGCGATTACTGGGTTAACTTTTCTGATAACAACACAACCCGGATGAATCGCTGTGTCATCCGGGTTGGCTATAAAATATCGGGGCTGAGACCAGTTGGTCTTAGTTCGTTTTGTAAACCAGAACCAGTCCGGATCTCTGGTATACCTGGGCAACTTCAAGAAGTCCCATTCCACCGGCATTGGCAGCGATCAGGTTGGATACCCAAGTCACTCCGAAGTCAACCTGTCCGGTATAAACAGCAGTTGTTTCTCCGATATCTCCACCACCGGGAATGATGTTCACAGAAAGTCCCACCTCTTCATAGAAACCTTTATCCAGAGCCACATAGTATCCCATGAACTGTGACTGGGGCAGCCATTTAAGCTGTATGCTTACTTCAGATTTTTCAGGACTGAAAGCTCCGCTGGAACCCATCGCCATTTCCCAGTAGGAGGCATCCATTACATCTTCCAGGCTCATGGCTTCAAGAGCAGAAGCGGCTACAGAATCTTCCAGTTTGATATAGGTTTTAGCCAGTTCCAGAGTCTGTGCCATAGCGGCTTCATCCATTTTTCCGTAGTCCCTTACCATATTGCCCATTGTATCTGTTTCAACAAGTTTCTTAACCTGCTCAGCCATGTAAGCCTGGTGCTCGGGTGATACAGAGGAACCGTAGTTAAACACAATTTCAGCGGCTTCCTCAGGATTCTCACAGGCATAGGCCCATCCTTTCATGGAAGCATAGATAAAAGCTTTTACAGTTTCGGGGTTTTCTGCAGCAAACGCTGCTGTTGTAAAGAGGTTATCCTCCAGCATGGCCACTCCTTCATCATTCATATCAATGTAGGAAACGCCTTCTCCGTAGCTGTATCCGCCGTCATAGCTGTTTTTTACCAGACCCAGTTCATTGTAGGTCATAGCGGAGGCCAGAAGGATGGAGTCATCATCAAAACCGTCCATGTCGAATGCCTGACTCAGATAGGTTGTAGGCTGACCGTATTTAGTCAGGAGGGCCTGAACCT
This sequence comes from Spirochaetales bacterium, assembly GCA_028532905.1. Taxonomy (GTDB): domain Bacteria; phylum Spirochaetota; class Spirochaetia; order DSM-2461; family DSM-2461; genus Oceanispirochaeta. The sequence continues at coordinate 16,867 of JAQQAM010000160.1, read as the reverse complement.
CATATTCATTTCCAAGACCCCAGTTACCAACCTGCCCTTTTCCGGCTGCGTCTACAACGATACTTTCAATTGAGGCACCGGGTTCGTAGTAGCTGATCTCTTCTGCCTGCTGTCCACTGGCAAATGCTGCTGTAGCTGATGCAGCAATCAGGGCCATTGTCATACTCATTTTCTTAATCACTTTCATTTCTTTCTCCTGTAATGATTATCTAATTTAATGAAGTTTCCGGTCTTGTCAGGCCCGGCGTCCCTTCATGCAAATTCCTTCAAATATCAGCAACAGCACATACATTGTGATACCAATCACAAAGGCAGCTGCTATGTAGGCCCAGGCGGTTGCATACTGGGCAAGTACTATGTTCTCCCGGATCATTCTCCCGACCCCGATGATATACTCTGCAAAATACTCACTTACCATGGCAGAGATAATACTGGCAGGTACGGAAACCCTTAAGGCAGTAAAGATGTAAGGAACACTGTTGGGAACCTTCAGTTTTGTGAAAATGGTCCACTTGTTAGCCGCCAGGGAATGCATCAGGTCTTCTGAAAAAGGTTTGAGTTCCGTAAATCCTCTATAGGCATTTACACTCATGGAAACAGTGCAGGTAATCATAACAACCAGAGTTTTAGCCAGCATGCTTCTGATGTTGGGATCCCGGCTGAAGTCTTTAGTCAGATTGTTGAGAATCGGCGCAATTGCGATGATGGGTACCGCATTAAAGGCAGAGACAACAGACAGCCCGCCCATTCCCCATTTGGGGAATGTGGAGGCGATTATGGCCAGAAGGTAACCCAGTAAAGAGCCCAGAACGAGGCCTCCCACGGCAACCATCAGAGTGGCTTTTGTATTCAACAGAACCTTGGGCAGATTTTCTGTGAGGATTGTGAAAATTCTGGTGGGTAATGGGAGGGTAAAAGTATCCGCACCCATGAGAAAGTGAAGTGCCTCACTCTGCCACATGGCAATGACAAATACTCCGAACATTAGGGGATAAAGAATGGTGGAGATTTTCTCCCTGTCCATAGATATGTTTTTCATGATTTTGCCGCCTTTGCCTTTTCATGGGGTGAGTAGAGTTTTTCTATTACCGACATAAGCTTGTAGCTCAGTATTCCGATGAAGGCGCTTACAAAAACAATCTGCCAGAAAACATAGATGCTGATGGCATGCTTCAGAGACTGGGAAAGCATTGTTCCCAATCCGCCGCTCCCCTGAAGGGTATCCACCAGTATGGATGCTGTAATAGCCATGGGTGCTGCAATTTTCAATCCTGTAAAAAGGTACGGAACACAGGAGGGAAGAAGAAGTTTGGTGTAAATATGCCAGTTACTGGCTGCCAGAGAGTGCATCAGGTCCAGTTTTTCCTTCTCTACAGACTTCAGTCCCGCCAGTGTATTGGTAGCCACCGGATAGAAGGTCAGTATGGCAGCTATCATGATTCGGCTTTTGTTGATGTCTTTGGTTATAGCCAGAACGATGGGAGCCATTCCGAGAATGGGTATCATCTGAATCATCATAAGATAGGGAAAAGCAGTCTTTTCCACTGCCTTGAAGTAGCGCATAAACAATGCCAGAAGGAACCCTGTCAGCACTCCTATCAGAAATCCAAGACCGGCTCTCCAGAGGGTTATACCTGCATTGCTTATAACAATCTGCCAGGCCGTCTGTTTATTACTCACCATTTTATCGCTGAAGACGGATTCAATGATCTGCGAAAGATGGGGCAAAACATTGGCAGGAGTCCTCTTTGTCTGGGCTATAATAGTAGCACCGATTTCCCAGAGGATAATCAGTCCGGCGACCCAGACGAGAATAACCATTATATCTGTCAGTTTTTCTTTATTGGCTCTTGTCATTGCTAAACCCCTTCGAAGCTGTTTCTGACTTTGTTGACAAGAGCGCTGAACTCGGCGGTCCCTTTGCAGTCAAGATTTCTGGGGCGGGGAATATCTGCATCGACTACAGCCGACACTCTGCCGGGATGGGGAGAGAGAACAACAATTCTGTCTGATAGAAAAACAGATTCCTGAATATTGTGGGTAACAAAAAGGATGGTCTTATTCGTTTTTTTCCAGATATCCAGGAGATCCATATGGAGCTTCTCTTTGGTAAATTCATCCAGTGCCGAGAAGGGTTCGTCCATCAGTAAAATTTCGGGATCCAGCGCCAGCGCCCTGGCAATTCCTACTCTCTGTTGCATTCCACCTGAAAGCTGGTGAGGGTATTTTTTTCCGAACTTGGTAAGACCCACAAGCTCAAGCATAGCATCCACACGGCGGGTTCTTTCCTTTTTGGGAAGACCTATGACTTCCATGGGCATGCAGATATTCCGTCTTACGGTTCTCCAGTCATAAAGGACAGGACTCTGAAACACAATACCGTACTTCTGACTTAATCTTATTTCATGAGGACTTCTACCCTTTACGGATATGATTCCCGAAGTAGGCCTCTGAAGATCTGCTATTGATCTTAGAAGAGTTGTTTTTCCGCATCCGGAAGGGCCCAGAAGAGAGATAAACTCTCCCTGTTTAATATCGAGATTCACATCAGTAAGGGCATGGATATCCTCTCCTCCGTCCTTATCGGGGAAGGTAACACACAGTCCCTTGATTCTGATCTCTGTTTCAGCTGTCTGCATTACTATCATCCTTTCACTTCATCACCGGATTTCTGTTCTTCATACCGGAATATCAGTTTTACAAATCATTTTTTTGATGAAATTAACAATGCAATATCTGTGCCATCTTTTATTCTGTCCCATGGTAAATGAGATAATTATTTTTCCCCTTATAAAGGAAAGGAAATTAAAAAAATGTCTGGTATTTAGTTTTTGAGCCTAATAACTAGCTTATTAAGAGGCTGTAGATCTCAGATATCAGTGTAGGAACTCTTTGAAATCATGAACTTGTCTGACCATTTAATAACAATTATGTGGTCTATGCTCCCCTCTGTTTTTCTTCAGTAACATCAAATTCAGTCCTGTAAAGAGGAAAGGAAAGGGCAATTCATAAATCTGGAAAATGTATTTTTACTTTTGAGTACAAAGAAAATCGAAAAACACAAAAATGTATGAAAAATGGAGGCGATTTGCTTATGTGCCGGTTTGTTCAGGGAGAAAACCTCTCATTTTTGAGGGATATGAGAATCGGAACGAACAGAAAATGATAAAAATAAGGCTCAGGAAGAGAAGAAATGTGAACGTATTAGTATAAAAAAAATGATGAAACACACACTTTCATGATAATTGGCATAGTCTGTGCAAAGAGGCTAGTGACCCTTTCCCGAATAATTGTCAGATACTAATTTTTCGGATCAGAAGGTAGTCATTAGGAGAAATACTATGGATTTAAAAAGCAGTTTTTGCGGAATTCCTCTGGAAAACCCCTTTCTGCTGGCCTCCGCCCCCCCTACAGCCAGCATTGAAATGATAGACCGGGCATTCAAAGCCGGTTGGGCCGGAGTTGTCACAAAAACTATAAAACCTGACTATATGGAAATTGAAGATGCCAAACCCCGCTTCCACGCTCTGAAAGAAGGGGAAAGAGTTATCGGGTTCGAAAACTTTGAACTGGTCAGCAAGCAGAATCTGGATTACTGGGAAAAAGGAATCAGACAACTGAGAGAGAAATGGCCGGACAAGATGATTGTTGTCTCGATAATGGGAGACAGCAATGAGAAATCCTGGGCTGATCTCGCCATCTGGGCAGAAAAAACCGGTGCACAAGCACTGGAGCTGAATTTCTCCTGCCCCCACGGAATGCCCGAAAAGGGTGTTGGCGCGGCTATCGGACAGAATAAAAACATAACAAAACTGATCACCCGGTGGGTGAGCGATTCTGTTTCTATTCCGGTCATTGTAAAACTGACCCCCAATGTGACCTCAGTAGTAGAAATTGCCGAGGCTGCAAAGGAAGGCGGAGCTGATGCACTTGCTGCGATCAACACAGTTGAGTCACTTTCCGGAGTTGATCTGAAAACCCTTACCCCCTATCCCGTTGTACAGGGATTTTCAACATTGGGCGGTTATTCGGGACCTGCTGTAAAACCCATCGGATTGAGAGTTATTTCCCAGCTTGCCAGAGAGACAGACCTGCCTCTTTCAGCTATGGGAGGTGTATCGAACTGGTCAGATGCCATGGAGTATATCTCCCTGGGAGCCAATCATGTTCAGGTTTGTACAGAAGTGATGGTTTCCGGTTTTTCAATTATAAAAAAAATGATTTCCGGCACAAAAGAATATATGAAGGAGATGGGTTTCAATTCTCTGGATGATTTCAGAGGAGCTGCAGTGAGAAAGCTGACAACCCATGAGTCTCTTAATAAAAAGTCAGATCTGGTTCCTGAAATTGATACTGAGGCCTGTACTGGTTGTGGGAAATGTGTTGTGGCCTGCCGGGACGGAGGATACCAGGCTATTCATCTTCTGGAGAAGAAGGCCAGCATAGAAATAGACAGTTGTGACGGCTGTGCTCTTTGTACATTTGTATGCCCTGAATCGGCTTTGTTCTTTCCTGTACAGGTTCATTCTGCCTGATATTACAACTGTAAATTTCAAATGGAGAAAAAAAGATGAAAACACTTATCAAAAACGGTACCGTTGTCACGGCTGGAGAAACATTTAAATCAGATCTGCTAATTGAAGAAGGCATAATCACATCCATGTCCAGGGATATGGACGATGTGGATGTCGATGAAGTGATTGATGCTTCCGGCCTTCTTATAATGCCCGGCGGAATTGATCCTCATACACACCTGGATATGCCCTTCGGCGGTACATCCTCTTCTGATGATTTTTTTACCGGACACAAAGCTGCCGCATTTGGAGGAACCACCTGCCATATTGATTTTGCCATACAGCAGAAGGGAAAAACCATGGTTGATGCGATACAGGAGTGGAAAAAGAAGGCTGAGGGGAAAGCTGCTGTGGATTATGGTTTTCATGTTGCTCTGACAGACCCGGTAGACAGCTCAATTGACGAAATACCGGAACTTCTGAAAGAAGGGGTTTCCAGTCTGAAAATTTTCATGGCCTATAAGGGTGCTTTTCAGGTTGATGATACGACTTTCCTCAAAGCTCTGAAAAAGAGTGCCGAGAGCGGGATGACCACTATGGTACATGCGGAAAACGGGGATGCCATTGCCCTTATCACAGAAGAGCTTCTGGCAGAGGGAAAGAATGCAATGGGTTACCATAATATTGCGCACTCTGCCGCCATTGAAGCTGAAGCAACTGCCCGGGCTGTTTCATTTGTCGAGATGACAAAAGCACCACTTTATATTGTGCATATTGCCTGTGAAGAAGGATTGGAAGCGGTCAGAAAGGGCCGGGCCAAAGGCCTTCCGGTAATGGGAGAAACCTGTGTGCAGTACACCCATATTACCGATGACTGGATTGATACAGAAGATTTTGAAGGAGCCAAATACATCTGTTCTCCTCCCCCAAAGGGAGAGGCGGATAAGGCCGCTGTATGGAAGGCGCTCAGGGACGGTACTGTACAAACCGTTGCCACCGACCATTGCCCCTTCTGGTTTGAAGGGGGAAAGGAGGGGCGTCTTCCGGGCAAGGAACTTGGAAAAGAGTCCTGGGTTAAAGTCCCCAATGGTGTGCCCGGTATTGAAGACCGTTTTCCTGTTATGTGGCACCTGGGAGTGAACAGCGGGAAAATCACACCCAACCGCTTTGTTGAGCTTACTTCCACAAATGCAGCCCGAATATTCGGAATGTATCCTCAGAAAGGTTCCGTTTCAGTTGGTGCCCATGCAGATCTTGTTCTTTTTGACCCTGAAGCAGAACACACTATCAGTGCAGAGAGTCATCATATGAATGTCGATTATAACTGCTACGAGGGGATGAACGTCAAAGGATGGCCCAGGCAGGTTATGGTTCGCGGTAAAACTCTGGTTAAGGACGGTGAGTGGCTGGGCGAGGCCGGATACGGTTCATTCGTATCCAGAGAATCTGATAACGAAATTATATAAACAGAGGTAAAAATGAAATTCTCCTATTATATGCCCACACGAATTGTGTCCGGTAAGAACTGTGTGAAGGAAAACGCCGGTCTGATTAGCCCCCTGGGAAAAAAGGCCTTCATAATGAGCGGGAAGAGTTCAGCAAAAAAAATCGGCGCTCTCGCTGATATGACTGCAGCTCTTGAGAGTCAGGGCATCGCCTGGGAATACTATAACAAGGTTAAGCCGAATCCCTCTCTTGAAGATGTCCGGGAGGCTGCCGGTGCGGCTGTTAGGGCAGAAGCAGATTTTGTAGTTGCCATAGGGGGCGGCTCTCCTATGGATGCTGCCAAGGCGGTAGCTGTTCTGGCAGCAGATGAGGTAAGTGACGATGAACTTCTGGGACAGAGATTTTTCAGCAAGGTTCTTCCCCTTGTCGCCGTTCCTACGACTGCGGGAACCGGAAGTGAGGTTACACCTTATTCCATCCTTACCAATAATAAACTTCAGACTAAAAGTTTCTTGAATTCGGAGCAGGTTTATCCGGCTGTTGCCTTTCTGGATGGGAAGTATACAGAGGATCTTCCCTTTCCTATCACAGCTGCAACAGTAATTGACGCATTAAGTCATTCGGCAGAGGGATACCTTGCGGTAAGAGCCATTCCGCCGGCACAGGCGCTGGCTCTGGAATCCCTTACCATAATTGGAAGTATCCTGCCGAAAATGGCATCCGGAGAGACTCCCTGTTCTGAAGACAGAGAAGCACTCCTTTATGCCTCTACTCTGGCAGGGATTGTAATTTCCCAGTCAGGAACAACAGCAGTTCATGCTATGGGCTATTCCCTGACCTACTTTAAGGGACTGGATCACGGTGTAGCCAACGGCTACCTCCTGGGTGAATATTTTAAATACATAGCAGCTTCCAGACCACTGGAAGTCAAAAAGATCCTTTCAGCCATGGGATTCGAGAGCATTGATGCACTCAGTCGTCTAATTGATTCCCTGCTGGATCATTTTGAGCTGACTAAGGAAGAAGCGGATAAATTTGCATCCATTGCCATCAAAGCAGGCAATATTGCAAATACAGATCCCTGTCCTTCAGAAGAAGAACTCCAAAACATCTTATGCAACAGTCTTGTGAAATGAGGAAAAAAATGACAACAGAAGAAATAAAAAAACTGGATCGTGAACACACAGTATACAGCTGGAAAGCACAAAAGGATGTTCACCCCATGATAATTGATCGCGCCGATGGTGTGATGATGTACGATACGGAAGGAAATGAGTATGTGGATTTCTGTTCAGGATTACTTAATATAAATCTGGGACATAACAATGCACATGTAAAAGAGGCAATGAAGACCCAGATCGATAAGGTTTGTTATGTTGGGACAGGGTTCGGTACAGAAGCAAAAGCCAGACTCGGCCAGATGATTAGCGAAGTGACTCCCGGAGATCTGGACTATGTTTTCTACACAAACGGCGGTGCTGAAGCCATTGAAAACGCCATTAAAGCTGTCAGAGCATATACCGGACGGCATAAGATCTACTCCTGCTGGAGATCCTACCATGGAGCAACTGCAGGAGCCATTACATTGACAGGGGATCCCCGCCGATGGGCCGGAGAACCCGGTATTTCCGGGGCAGTTAAATTCTTCGGACCTTATCCCTACCGCTGTCCCTTTGGTTCCACCACTGAGGAAGAGGCTAATTTCAGAGCTCTGGAAGCACTGAGAACACAGATAATGCTGGATGGTCCCCATACAATCGCTGCTGTTTTCATGGAACCCATTGTCGGAACCAACGGCATCATCATTCCCTCAAAATCCTTCATGCAGGGAGTCCGGGAGCTTTGTGATCAACACGGTATTCTTATGGTTATTGATGAAACTATGGGAGGATGGGGACGTTCGGGTAAATGGTTCGCCATTGAACATTTTGATGTTATCCCCGATATCATCACCACAGCCAAAGGAATCACATCGGGTTATGTACAGCTCGGCTGTATGATCTGGTCAAAGAAGTTATGGGATTTCTTCTGGAACAAACCCTTTATGGGGGGACTTACCTACGGAGGCCATACTCTGGCCTGTGCTACTGCTATTGCCAATATTGAAGAATACAAGAGACTGAATCTGATAGAAGCCTCAGCTGCCCAGGGAGAGTACCTGAAAGGGGAACTTCTGAAGCTCAAGGAGAAACATCCCTCTGTGGGAGATGTCAGAATTAAAGGACTCTGGGCTTGTATCGAGCTGACCGAAAACAGGGAAACGAAGGCAGAGCTGGCGGGATTTGCCGACCGCAAGCGCAATGTCTCGGGAGAACTGACCCGGATTATGTATGAAAACGGAGTGTACAGCTTCTGCAAGTGGGACTTCCTGTTTATGGCACCTCCCCTGATTATCACCAGAGAAGAGATCGACCGTTCGGTCACTGCCATCAGTAAAGCCCTGGAATATACAGACACACTGGTTAAGGAGTAATTATTATGTATAAATGCAGTTTAGAGAGAATGACGGAAAAGATAAAAACCTTCAGTCAGTTCGGAGATGCCGGTCATGGCGGAATAACCCGCTATACTCTGAGTCCTGAAGATATTATGGCCCGGAAAGAGTTTGTTCAAAGAATGGAAGCCATAGGTGCTGTGATTGAAGTGGATGATGTTGCCAATATGTATGCGACTCTTCCGGGAACAGATCCTGATGCGAAACGAATTGTAATGGGAAGTCATACAGACAGTGTAAAGAACGGAGGAAATTATGATGGTATTCTCGGCGTTCTTTCGGCAATGGAAGTTCTTGAAACAGTCGCTTCAGAAGGAATCGAACACAAACATCCTCTTACTGCCATGATATGGACCAATGAAGAGGGGTCTCTTTATCCACCTGCTATGATGGTTTCCGGAATTGTCTGCTGGGATTATCTGCCGGAAGCGATTAAAGGGAAATTCAAGTTTGAGGATATGATGGTTTCAAAAAGCGTTCTGGACGGATCGGATTCTTTTGGCGCCGCACTGGACCGTTCCGGATACAAAGGAGACAAAAAATACCGTCTGAGTCCGGATAAATACAAGAGCATGTTTGAAATCCATATTGAACAGGGCCCCATTCTGGAAGATGCCACCAAGGATGTAGGAGTAGTCGATTGTGTTCTTGGAATGTTTAACTACCGTTTCCGATTTTACGGTCAGACGGTTCATGCCGGAACCTTCCCCATGCCAAAGCGGCAGGATGCCCTTTTTGCTGCATCTCAGACGATTTGCCATCTTCATCAGGAAATTGACAAACTCGGTTATCCTGAACTGGTCTATACAACAGGAGAAATCGTATGCCATCCCAATGTACATACTTGTGTTCCGGATTATGTTGACTTCTGTATAGATGTACGTCATGAAAATCCCGATGTTCTGGCCCAGGTGCTGAGTATTGTAAAAAGCTGTGCTGAGAAAGAGTGGGCCGGGTGTAAATGTGAAGTTGAGAAAATGTGGAACAGAGATACTGTTTACTGGGACAAAACCCTCTTCGGCTATGTCAAAGATGCTGCAGAAGAGATGGGTGTTTCCCATATGGTTCTCCACTCAGGTGCAGGACATGATGCACAGTTTGCTGCATATATGCTCCCCAGTACGATGATTTTTGTACAGTCAAGGGATGGGCTCTCCCATTGTGAGCCTGAGTATTCCACTCCTGAACACTGTACCTCCGGGGCGACAGTACTTCTGAATGCTGTACTGAAAACAGATAAAGAATCAGTATAATCCTCTGAAACATTCCAGTGTTTTTCCCGGCCTGTCTATTTTAATGACAGGCCGGTTTCCCCTAAAGATAGTACTCACCGGAAGGCTCATAAATCCCCTTCAAAACAGATTCACAATCATTCTGGGAAAAACAATATAAATCATTTATGTGTAAAAAAAGTGGAAGCATCCTCCTTTTTATTAATATACAATTGTTTTATGCCAGGATCATCAGGTACGGATCTGAACACGCCAAAAAGAACCGCCTCTCTCCAATCCATTCATAAAGAACTGGTATCTGATGAAGTGCATTTCTGTCTCATTTCTGCCTATAGTGGGATACAAACAAAAAAGAAAAGGTTTAAAAATACAACACCAATTATCATTCTTTTCCCTTCCGACCAACCCATACATATTGATGGCAAGTTTTTAACTCTTAGCCTTTCAGAAGATGACTTGCTTTCCTTGTTATTGAATCCCCTATACCTGAAGGCTCCCGGGAAATCAATAGAGCTCTCTCCTTCCGGCCGATGTAAAGAACAGTTCTATGAAATACACAATGATGATTCTTTAAAGAAACTCAGGTCATTATTTCAACGATTGACGCTGGATACATCAACTGTTTCAGGTTTACTTGATAAGGAAATGTTCCTACTCAGTCTGCTCATCCAGCTGAAAAGCCTTCCTTCTCTAAATGAAATCGACCTTTCCAAATCAATTGATGAAAAAAATGAAATCTGGAGTATTGAAGATTTGATTGAACATATCCGAATCCAGTTTGACAATCCGTTGAGTTTGGACGAAATGGCTTCACGTTGTGCCCTGAATGCCTCCTACCTTTCAAGAAGCTTCAAGATTAAGACTGGAACGACCATCTTTGCCTACTTAAACAGAGTCCGAATAGAAAAAGCCTGTCTTCTACTAAGAAACAGTAGTTTGACCATTACGGAAATAGCTTTTTCAGTGGGTTATAATAATATTTCTTTTTTCAATCGTATGTTTAAAAGGGCGATGTCTGTTACTCCCGGAGAATACAGACGAAAAGTTAGAATTTAATTTCCGGTAATAAGAACCACAAAGTCAAAATAGTACAACTCAACAGGCGCAAGTTTTTTAGAATAGTGTAAGCAAACCCTTCATTTTGATATCAGAATTGAGACATAAAGAGCTTCAGGAGAAGTTATGGAAACTAAAGACATCCCTCAGGGGGATAAAATCACGATCCGTCCTTCCCTTATATTGGACAGGCAAGAAATCAGTTCCGAGGAAATGATGGAAATACAAGAGAAAGGATCCCTAAAAATAACAAAGACTTCTATTTTTGAGTTGGATGCTCAGGGCCTGACTATTGCAAGAGGAAAGCTAATTAAGAAGAGGGGAAAGTATTACTTCAAAATCACCGAAATGGCAGGAGAGAAATAATGAAACTGAGTCCGGTAAAACAAGTCAGGGTACCTGTACAAGTCGTACTGGGAGAAACGGGAATGACCTTAGAAGACTTTGCCTCATTGAAAGAGGGCAGCATTGTTGAACTGGATTCTTATGCAGGGGAACCCGTAAAACTGCAGGCATCAGGCCAGACTGTTGCCATTGGTGAAGTCGTGGTGATTGATGAAAACTTCGGTATCAGAATAACAGCTGTGGCAGGAGAAAGTGATGGCTGAAACAAACTATCTTCCCAAATATAAGAATCGAACTGGAAATCCAAGAGTCGTCTTCATGGATTTCCGACGTCCGGATAAATTTTCTAAAGAACAGATACGGACCATGGCAATGATTCATGAAAATTATGCCCGACTTGCCACAGTGAAACTTTCTGCCATGTTTCAACAAAAAGTAGAGATACATTTGTCTTCCGTTGATCAATGCACCTATAGCGAATTTACATCCTTGTACCCACAGGAAGAACCGGCATCATTTGCCATCCTTGGAAACAAAAAGATTAAAAGTTCAGCCCTTTTGACTCTAAGCAATCGCCTGAGTTATCTCATGCAGGTGCGCAGCTATGGTCAGCAAATACCTGATAATGGAAACTTCAAAGGATTCAGTGGTTTAAGTATAAAATTGATGAAACATATTGTTTCTAAAATGCTGATTCCTTTGAACAAATCCTGGGAAGGAATCGGCCACTTCCCCTTCTATGTTAAAAACATGGAACACAATATCCTTTTCGCTCAAATTCTCCCTCCCACGGAAATGGTTATTCTCTTGACTTGGGAAGTTACTATGTTTGGAGAATCGCACAAGATGGAACTCTGTATTCCCTACCTGTTTATGGAACCAATTATGAGCAGGCTCTCTCCCATTCATTACTTCGGTCTTAGAGAAAGAGAAATGCAGAACCTGAGAAAGCCAGAATTCAATAAAGTAAAAATTCCCGGCCGCATCGAATGCGATTGTAAAGAAATCAGCTTAGACGAGCTCCTTAATATGAAAAAAGGAGATATTATATCTGTCGAAGGTCTGGATGAAGGAAAAGCCCTTCTCAGCTGGGGTGACAGGAGAATTGAGAAACTGAAAGTACTGAAAGACTTTAAGGAATTCAGTATTGTGAAGGAAGAAGTACAGGACACGGATTTATTAAAGCTATTATCTGGAAATAATGAGAATAGCAGCGAACATAAACTGGACTTACTGACATCAAAGCTTGATGAACTAAGCCAAAACCTTGATAGAAGAATTGCAGAGCTGAACCAGGGACAGGATCTGTTAAACGATCAAATTCTGCTAAACGAAACCTCATCATTACCTGATGCAGCAGATTTCGATTTTATCAATCAAGGTGATCTTGAGTTTATTTGCGACCTTTTTAATACTGAACCTTTTCAGCTGAATGCACTGCTTCTCTCTCTTCTTCCATCCCCCCTGGCCGCTGGCTATCTTGAGAACTTCAATTCCGAAGAACAAGCAGAGCTTTGTGAGAGAATCAGCCATACGGATCTAGTGGAACCAGGAATTCCCATTCTAATATCAGAATATCTGAATGAAAGGATAAGAAACTTCGGAAACCAAAAAAACTTCTTATCTTCTGGAATTCTTAAAACAGCGGAGATACTGCAGCACAGCCGTCGTAGCATCGAAGCCTCTGTTATCAACCAGCTGGAATCCAGACATCCAGAGACTGCTCAGCAATTAAAGGAAAACATGTTCGTCATGGAGGATCTTGTCATACTGACAGAAGAATCTCTGAATATGGTCGCCCAAAAGGCAGACCCTAGAGATCTCGCCCTTGGCCTTAAGCCTTTGAATGAGGAGATAAAAGAGCGTATTCTCGCAAAACTTTCCAAAGAGACAATACAAAACATAAAACCCATTCTGGATTCAGGAAGACCCTACCGCCTGGGAATGATGGAGGAAGCTCAACACAATGTCATTTCACTTGTAAGAGAGATGGAAAAGGCTGGTCTCATATTTCTGGATGAGGAGGAATTTCGTGATGGGAACGGTTCCTCTTCGCCCTTTCCAATTTAATATAGATTAAGAGCTATTGTTCAGTAATCCAAATCTATCAGCCCGAATGATTGCTGGAGAGTGGCTCTGATCATATTTCCCTTGGATTCCCTTCATTGGAATAATTAGTAATCAGGAAACCATTCTTCCATTTCATTCTGTGCAGTTATACGGCTATATCTTTTTTCATCTATATCATACCTATACAAATGAAACCGTTCTTCTTCGTCTATCATTGCGGACATAATAATGCTCTTATTATCAGATGACAGTATATGTCATCTGAATCCAAAAAATTTCTCCTCATCCAAAAAGTAGACATACTCTATAATTTCACCATCCATATCAGCTATATAAACACCCTTATCGTCACCATTCAGAATGTAGTTACCATCAAGGGATAATGAGTGATTTGCATTCCAACCTTCTCCATTTGTATGCTGAACAGGATTCATTCCATCAGGATCTATTGAAAATAATTGAATTGGATCATGAAAAATACCGGAACCCGTTCCCAACCTACATCGGCAATCATATCTCTCCCAAAGTAAATCCTATTATTGTGTCCCCAACGAGGATCCCATTCACCAACATCCGGGGTATTCGTGATATTTCGCAAATTTGAACCATCCGCATCCATTACCCAGATATCAAATTTTCCAGTTCTCCGTGATGCAAAAGCAATCTGAGAACCATCTGGAGACCAGCATGAATCCCAATTATATGCCTCCTCATCCAACAATAGCGTTACTGTCTTTGTTTGTAAGTCATAAACAGAGATCTTATGATCATCAGGTGTCCAGAGTAATTTTTTACCATCAGGAGAAAGCCGGCCTCTCCAACCTTCCAGATTGTCAATTCTCGTTAATTCAGATCCATCAGTTTTCACTGAATAAAGAAGAGCTGCTTCTGGATCATCATATGGTTTTCCAATGAAGTAGATTGTCTCCGAATTATTCACCGTTGCAGTCGATGATTTAGATTGGCAACCTATAAGCAGAATCGGAAAAATCACACACAAGAGAATCAGTTTAAATTTCATAAGAACCCCTTTTATAACCAGTAAAAAACTACTATCAACCTACATCATAAATAAACACATATCTACCAATAAAAAAAAGATTATGATGAATGATGCACTCAGATTTTATTGAATAGTAAAATATTACTCATTCCAAGACCGGGGATATTTGTCCTGTCGATAGGTCAGTTCGATATCTGGAGCTCGATGGTTTCTCCATTTTCGGGCCGTTTTTCAATCCGGTATACAACCCCGCTGTAGGGAAAAAAAAGGCCGTCGGGTTCCGGTACTATGCTGCCCATCCCAAGACGTACATACTCATCCATAATGCCCAAAGTCCCCAGAAAACGTCCTGAATTGCGATCCAGCAGATAGACCAGTGTTCCGTGGATCAGATAGATTTCATCCCCTTGTACAATCAGCCGCATGATTTTGGCATGTCCGTTTTTTTTCCAGAACAGATCCCAGTTTGTCCCCTCGTCTTCGGATCTGAGAATACAGGTCTTCTCACCACTTTCTGAATTCATATAAGCCAAGGCATACATGGTTGATTCGTATTCCCAGATCTCTTTCAGTTTGTAGCCGTCGGGTAGTACCGGTTCCTTCTTCAGGGGTGGGATTCGTTTGTTGAATTTGTATAGAATCGCATCGTCAGTATTATCGGAGAATCGGTAATGGGGTATATAGTTATTCACAAAGCTCGGATCATACAGAAAAAAATCCTCATCGGGTGTTCGTGTCCAGCTTTTACCGCCGTCTTCGGAGACATATTGGGACTTCCAGTCATGGGCAATCATTTTTGTTTCCAGAATCCGGCAGGACTGGAATTCGCCTTCCAGCGGGTATCCGATATCGATCTCTCTCCAGCTTTTTCCGGCATCTTCTGACAGGAGAAGGGAGTCGCCATTACAGATCAGAAATTTTGATCCGTCAAAGTCGATAGTGTATTCTCTTGCGTAGTAGCTGTAGTAGAGTCTTTTCTTCAATAGACCGTCAAATCTGATCTGTCGCCAGGATTGCCCCTCATCATCAGATATGGCCATACCATCATTTTCCGAACCGATGACGAGATGACCTTCTCTGGCAAATATAAATGGCCTCTGTACAGGGAATCCATACTCTCTACCGACTTTGGGGTCCCAGGACAGATAGTCCCATTGGATTGCCCCTGATGACGGGATCTCTTCGCTTGTCACTGTGAGGGTAACCAGGTCTGTTGAGTTTGGAGTGAGTCTTCTATCTACCGGTTTCATTTCCATTCGGTTATAATTAGGAAAGAACCGCTCCGGGTCTGAGTGCATCCGGAGGCCGTTGCCAATGGATCTGCTTCTGACAAATCGCCAGATAGGCTCTTCTCCCGCGTAAGACCAGGACGACCATGTTGCTCCGTCGTCATAACTGACACCGAACATCACTATGAGTGAGCTTTCCGGATTCTGATTATTGGGAAAACCAGTCGTGAATGTTGTCTTCTCTCTGTTTGGATTTTCCTCCTGAATAATCTCTATCTGTCCCGTTGCTCCGATTCTTACGGCTACAGTATTAAATCTCTCATCAATCCCCGTATCTACAATCTGGAAATGCTCTCCTCCGTCCCGGGAGACCGCCAGTCCCCGTGATGTTCCGACCCACAGATCATCCCCTTTCACAGCCAGAGAGTTGAATACCAGGCTGGGCAGCTCATCATTGCCTTTGGCCTCTTCAATATTATTGAAATCCCTGTCACAGAAAAAAATGCCCCTGTCTTCTTTATAGCCCACATACCCATCGCGGAAGGGAATTCTTGGGAGGGTTTCCGAATTGACCAGTTTTCTAGAGATCAGGGTGCTGTCGGTAAATCCCTCAATGGGGAATGTAAATACCCGGTAGTATCCTTTATACTCCTGAGAGGCATATACTATATCATCTTCAATACGGAATACGTAAAGTTCCTTTTCCCGAAGTTCAGGAGCCATAATATAGGTATGCTCGCCACTTACTATCGGGTTGTCTACTATAAAAGTCCAGCTCTTTCCCCAATCTCTGCTCAGGCACAATTGCCCGGCCTCTTTATTATAAACAAGGATTGTGTCTTCATGCATATATACTGTATTGAGATTCTCTAAAAGATAAAATCCATTCTTAGGGGCCAGTCTGGATAAATAAAATATTTGCCAGCTTTCGCCTGAGTCTTCGGAAAGGTATAGTCTTCCCCCACGCCCAAAGATTGCCAGCCTGTCTTGATCCGTAAAGATTTTTGTATACCAGAAATCGGTTGACGGCAGGAACGGGTAACTGTCCCCGCCGGGATAAAATGCTGTTATGCCATCCATGACTTTCACATGGGAACCGGCGAACCCATCGGTTGAAAGTCCGGATTCTCCTGACTCTACCGATGATGCACATGAACTTAAATAAATAGAAAACAGCAACAAACCGGCTTTAATGAGAAACTTATACATTCTTGACTCCCTGGATAAACAGATACTGGTATCCCCATTGATAGGATTCCATTTCAGATAGTGGTAGTATCAGTGTAACCCACTGCCATAAATTAACAACCGATTTTTTATCAATATTTAATTCTGTATTAGTCTCAGGTTCTTCTGTATGTTCCGGCGACTGGTGCCGACTAGGATTTCAAACTCTCCGGTTTGACAATAGTGATCTCTTGATGCTGCACATAAAACTGAGCCATCTCTTTTCGCTGAGATGGCTTTACCACTTTTTT
>JAQQAM010000159.1 GCA_028532905.1 Spirochaetales bacterium | reverse complement strand
CCGCATCCCTCTCATACCCCATTCTGAATGACTATCTGAGAGAGGAACTGCAGTTCAAAGGACTGATTATAACGGATGCCATGGATATGGGGGCGATAAAGTCCGCCTATTCCCCGGAAGATGCCGCGGTGGCCGCATTTTCAGCTGGAACAGATATTTTACTCATGCCCGAGCATATTCCCTCTGCCCAACAGGCCATAAAAACGGCTGTTCAGGACGGCCGCATCAGCGAAGAGCGGCTGAATTCATCCCTGGAACGGATTATCAGGCTCAAATTTGAAAAAGGCATGTTTAAATCAAATTACAAATATGTAGAAAAAATAAGTGATACATATAAAAAATCGCTTCATAGCGAACTTAAAAGTCGATTAATAACTGAATAAACACAAAATCTAGCCAGATGAGTGGTTTCATCTAAAAAAAACAACGTTAAAATTGGCAAAATAGAACAATTATAGATGTTGACCCCTCAAAAAAATTAAACTATTATTGATGCATCCTAAATTTCAGGAGGCATTATGAACAAAAAACAATGTACTGCCGCCGCCAAGTTGATAGAGATATTAAAAAATCAGGGTGTGGAGTGCATCTTCGGTCTTCCCGGAGGAAACGCCATTCCCATTTATGACGCTTTGGCACAGTCTGACATGAAACTGGTACTGACCAGGCATGAACAGGGCGCCACCCATATGGCAGACGGATATGCACGGTCCACCGGCAAGGTGGGGGTTGCACTGGTTACATCCGGTCCGGGTGCCACCAATACTCTCACAGGTGTTATGACCGCCATGATGGATTCGGTTCCCATCGTTGTCCTCTGCGGTCAGCAGCTCACAACCAATCTGGGGCTGGATACCTTCCAGGAAGCCGATGTTTCGGGAATGTCCTACCCTATTGTCAAACACTCCTTTCTGGTAAAAGATCCTGAAGAACTGCCTTCCATTGTGAATCAGGCCTTCCATATTGCCGGATCAGGACGTCCGGGACCGGTTATTATCGACCTGCCCAAGAATGTGACCAGCGCCTATATAGATGAAGATACATCCGGAGAGTTCAGTCTCCCCGGCTACACCATACGGAAAGAGGGCAATCCTGACGCCATAAAAGAAGCGGCTGCCATGATTTCCGCCGCAGAACGCCCCATCCTGATGATCGGCCACGGAGCTGTCATCTCCGGAGCCTCCACCGAGGTAAAGGCCATAGTGGAGAAGATGCAGATACCTGTGTGCAACACCCTTCTGGGAAAGGGCTGCTTCCCCGAAAGCCATGAGCTGAACCTGGGAATGCCCGGTATGCACGGAACCGCCTATGCCAACATGGCCCTGTGCGAAAGTGATCTGGTGGTTTCCATCGGTGCCCGTTGGGATGACCGGATTGCCGGATCTCCCTCGGACTTCCTCCCCCAGGCGAAAAAGATCCATATTGATATAGATCCTGTTGAGATCAACAAGACTGTAAAAGTGGACTGCTCCATTGTGGGCGACGCCAAATCCGTACTGGATTCCCTGTACGGCTACCTGGAAAAAGGCAATACCCAGCGCTGGGTCAAGCTGATCCGCAGACTGAAAAGAGAGTATCCTCTGAAGTACAAAAAAGAGGGAAAACTCAGAGCCCAGCATGTTATTGAAGAGATGTCCCGCCTCACCGGGGGTGACGCCATTGTGACCACCGATGTGGGACAGCACCAGATGTGGGCCGCCCAGTTCTTTAAAACAGAACAGAGCCGTCACTTTCTCTCTTCCGGAGGCGCCGGAACCATGGGATACGGTTTTCCCGCGGCCATCGGAGCCCAGCTGGCCAATCCCGGTAAAACGGTTGTAGCCGTTGTGGGTGACGGAGGATTCCAGATGACTCTTCCCGAACTCTCCACTGCGGTCAATGAAAAACTGCCTATCAAGATTCTTCTGATCAACAACAACTATCTGGGAATGGTCAGACAGTGGCAGCATATGTTCTACGACAACCGCCTGTCGGGAGTAGACCTTGTGGGCAACCCCGATTTCATCAAACTGGCCAGCGCCTACGGTCTGAAGGGCTTCCGGGTCAAACGAAGCGCCGATGTCCGTAAAGTACTGGGAGCCGCCCTGGAATACAACGACGGCCCCTGTATCATCGATGCTGAGGTTGAGAAACACGATAATGTATTCCCCATGGTTCCCTCGGGAGCCGGACTGGATAAAATGCTCCTGAGCATGCCCCGCAAAAAACTTGAGAAACCCAAGGGAGGCACCTGATGAACGATTCTCAGAAAAAGCACAATATCAGCATTTATGTTGAAAACAAGCCGGGTGTGACCATTCGGATTGCCCTTGTGTTTACAAGAAGAGGCTACAATATTGAGAGTTTTGTGGGTTCTCCTGCTCAGGACCCCAAATATTCCAGAATCAATATCGAAGCCACCGGTGATTCGGAAACCCTCCATCTCATGCTGGAACAGCTGAACCGCCTTGTGGATGTCATCCATGCCCGGGAATATTCTGATGACGATGTCATTCAGAAGGAGCTGGCTCTGATCAAAGTCCGCTGCGACAATGAGACCAGAACCGAGATTCTCCAGATTGCCAGTGCCTTCAAATGCCGGAATGTGGATATCAGTGACACAACCATGACCTTCCAGGTTACGGGTAAATCATCAAAAATTGATGCGGTACGGAAAATGCTGGACAAATTCGGCGTTCTGGAAGTCGTCAGAACCGGTAAGGTTCTTATTGCCAGAGGTGAAGAAGAAACCTCCTGGTAGGAACAGAAACATACCTTGAATACACAGGCCGGCAGTTTTCACAAACTGCCGGTTTTTTTTCACACTTAACCCTTGATAAGGGGAACAAAGCGTCCGATGAGAATAATGAAGCCCTGTGAAAATTCGGCTTTACCCCGGAGGTTTATGTAATGCTTAAAAAATTATTAGTCCTGCTGATTGCCCTTATCCCTTTTGCTGTATCCGCACAGAGCGCTGAAGGCACAGCCGCAGGATCAATTACTCTATACAACAGCCACAGCTCCCAGGCCTTTCGGCTGAACAGTGACGAAGGCTGGAAAGAAATAAGACAGATTTTTGCCGAGGATTTCAATGCCATCCAGCCTCCCCTTCCCGGAATGAGCAGAAAATGGAGAGTGGTCACCAGTTATGTGGATGAATCCTCCCAGATCGGCCAGAGTACCCTTCAGGTGAAACTGGGCCAATATAACTCTAAAGATGCCGTCTTTACCCTTCCCTGGACAGAAAAAGCCTCCCGTTGGCAGGAAAAGGAGAGCAACTGGTTCATCCCCTACAGCGGCAACGGAATGATTATGGAAGGGACCGCCACCCTGTCGGTACGCCTTGTGGCGCCCCCCAGAAGTGCGGCACCCGGAAAAGTATACAAAATTGAACTGGAAGCCTGGGATTTCCCTTCGGATGAAGAGATCAGGGAGAATACATCTCCCACCCTGCAGATGGCTTTTTCCTCACCCGCCGAACTGATGGTTCCCAATAACAGGGAGCTCCGCAGTTTGAATGAGAAACAGAACGCCCGCTCCGAAGCCCAGGACTTTGCCCTGAAGTTTATTGAAAGCAAGATCGACGGGAATCTGCCGGCCTTCTACAAAGCCCTCTCCAACGATCTGAAGGTCCTGGAAACAGGGTATAGTCTGAGCCGTTACCGGATTGCCCCCCCTGCCAGCGACCTGAGCCGCTATACCATGGCAGACTACAAGAGAAACTACCGCTACCATATCTACAGTTATGATGAATATGCCGAACTCTTTCCCCAGTGGTTTGAACCCGGCCGCCGCTGGTCTCCCGACCGCAGCTGCTACCTGTTTCTGGGAACAGAGGTACTACCCGGCAGATCCGATTTTATGGCAGGTGAGAATCTGGTCTTTATGCTGAAACAGGTAGACGGCCAGTGGAGTATTATTGCTCTTCCTGAATAAAATCCCAGTGCGCCGAGGGATCATCCGGTCCCTCCAGGCTGATCTTTCCGATTATGCCGTCCCGCATCTCCTTGACCAGAAGACGGGCAGCCCGTTCCAGATCAGCCTCTCCCCCTGATACCAGAAGCCCCCTGTTCCGGGCAATTTGATTAAGCACAACATGAGCATCCGTCTCCTGCAGTTGAGCAGGAGTCAGAGCCTCTCCTTCCGCAGAGCTCAGCTTGAACCGGCTGATCAGGATTTCGGGATAGGCAAATCTCAGATACTTGATCGTTCCCATGGCAATTTCATCTATCAGCAGAATGGCATCCTTAATGGACCCCAGAGCCGCCAGCTTCATCCCCACCAGCTGGTCATCGAATTTATGCCAGAGGATCCCCGGAGTATCCAGAATCTGCATTTCCTGAGACACGGGAACCCGCTGCATATCCCGGGTCACCCCCGGCTGATTGGCGGCAGCGGCTTTCTTCTTCCCCGCCAGGGTATTGATCACCGTAGACTTACCCACATTGGGAATCCCCACAATCATGGCCCTCACAGGCCGGCGGTTCACCCATTTTTTTCCTTTACAGAGGCTTTTGCACTCCCTGGGAATGGATTTCAGTGATTTCTTGTTGCGGGAATTGACCGCCACAGCCTTGACGGTGCTTCCGGCAGACAGATGCCGAATCCAGGCATCGGTGATGCGGGGATCTGCCAGATCGGCCTTGTTCAGAAGAATCAGCCGGGGTTTTCCCTCGGTCAGTTCTCCCAGAAGGGGATTCCGGGACGCCAGAGGAGCCCGGGCATCCAGAATCTCGATAACAACGTCCACTTTTTTCAGGTTCTCAGTAATAAGTTTTTTCGTCCTGGTCATATGACCGGGAAACCATTGAATGGACATAGCCTATCTCCTGTATTATGCTTCTAGTGTAAACCCGGGGGAGTACTGAAATTTGTAGTAAGATCATAACCCGGCAGGGATAATTGTACTATCAGGAGACGCATATCTTTTCAAAAAAACTTGTAGCCTATCTGAAAAAAGAGAGCGGAAGGCTGTTTATACAGACCCATAATTTCCCCGATCCCGATGCCGTGGCCTCTGCCTACGGACTGAAGGAACTTCTGGATACCCAGGATATCCATGCCGAAATCATATACGACGGCGAGCTGCAGAGGGATGCTCTGATCAAAATGATTGCCCGCCTGCACATCCCCATCTATCACTGGAAACAGTACGACCTGGTAGAGACCGACAGAATCATCATTATTGACGGCTGTAAGGGGAATGCCAATGTTGAGGATCTCACCGGCAGAGAAATTGCCGTCATAGACCACCACAGAAGCCTGACCACTGAAGATGTGGAACTGACAGACATCCGCCCCGATTACGGTTCCTGTTCCACAATCATCTGTGAGTATTACAGGGAACTGAACCAGACCCCCTCACGGGAGACGGCCTCGGCCTTGCACATTGGCCTTGCCAGTGACACAGACCTGTTTACCAGTGGCATGACCGGCAAAGATCTGTCTGCCCTGAGTTTTCTGTTCCCCTTCTCCGATCTG
>JAQQAM010000158.1 GCA_028532905.1 Spirochaetales bacterium | reverse complement strand
GGATATAGAAATTGAACTTCTGGAAACCTCACAGTATGAGCAGGTCTATATGGCCCGTATGGCATCAGGTGAGAGTGCTGATATAATGGCCACCAGAAATCAGGCTGCGGATATGAAGAATTATGCAGCTGGTGACTATGTAGCAGATCTGTCTGACTTATCATGCAGGGAGAATTTTAAAGATGGTATAGATGAAGCAGGCACATATCAGGGAATCATTCAGGGCTTCCCCGTTGCTGCTGACCTCTGGGGTGTATGGTACAACAAAGATATGCTGGCCGAGCTGGGACTAGAATTTCCAAGAACAGTCGGGGAGTTCATGAACAGCTGTGAAGTAGCCAAAAAAGCAGGAATACTTCCCATTGCCAACGGCTTAAAGGACGGCTGGACTGTCTGGATGAGTGTTTGGACTCTATGGGGAAAAGTGGGAGAGGATGATCCTGACTTTTTTAATAAAGCCCAGGTTGGAGAAGTACAATTCGCCGAGAATAAGAATGTGGAATGGGGCATACAGCAGATTAAAAACTACTATGATGCCGGTTACTATATTAAAGATTTACTGGGAACTTCGCAGGAAAGTGCACAGCAGATGTTTTTTAACGGTGAGGCATTGTATTGTCCATCAGGAAGCTGGTTCCTATCTGATATGGAAGCAGCTGATCTGAGTTTCAATTTCGGATTTGCGAAACAGCCTTATAATGAGGAGATTCAGGATGACATTTACTCCCAGGGCGGATACAGCTTCTCATTATCTGTATATAAGAATTCAAAGAATCTGGAACTGGCAAAAGACTTTCTTAATTTCTTTTTTCAGAAACCAAATTATTCAGCCTATTGTAAGGCTGCCGGTATAACAGGACCTGTATTGAAAGATATCAAAGTTGAAGGCAGCTCAGCTGCTCAGGATATAGCCAACAGTATTACGTCGAAGGGTATCAACTTACACCCCGGGGCCGCTCAGGATGTTCTGTTTGCTGGAGTACAGGCTGTTATAGCCGATCAGAAAACTGCATCTGAAGTCATTATGGATATGGATAAAGCGATAGCCAAATCTCTTAATAAATAATCGATTAATAGTCAGAGGGTTAGACTGGTTCTAACCCTCTGATAGAGCAGATATGTTCAAAATAAAATCAGTTCTTCAAAATAAAGAAAATCAAGTCGGGAAATGTCCTGAGCCGACATCAGCAGATAAATTAATAAAATAAAATCTGATATCACTTGTGTAAGTTATCCGTAAAAGGCTTCTGCAGGTTTTATCTGAGACACAATCAGCAGCATAAAAAAACGCTCTATGGAGAAAACATGTATAAAAAAAAGGGAGTATCTACTTTAATACAACCCTATATCTATCTATTACCGGGTCTGATTATTTTTTCACTTTTCTTTATAATTCCCGTATTCACTACATTCATTTATGGGTTCACGAATTATGACGGGTTTCAAAAGAATCTGAATTTTGTCGGCTTCAAGAATTACATCATCATCCTTCAGGATGAGGTTTTTTTCGGATCCCTAAAGAATAATATAAAACTGATAGTTCTTTATAATACTGTGGGTCTTTTCATTTCATTATCTCTGGCGATTATATTGAACAATGCAGTAATGAAGAATGTTTATAGAACCATTTTTTTTCTCCCTGTCATCATAAGTACTGTTGCCGTGGGTTATATGTGGACCTATATGTATGATTCAAACAGCGGCATTTTGAATACAATTCTCAAATCCCTTAACCTTGAACCGGTCAGCTGGCTTGGAAATTTCAGAATAGCATTCTATTCAATAGTGGCAGTTGATATCTGGAAAGGACAGGGGAATAATATGATTCTCCTACTGGCCGGCCTTCAAACGATTCCGCTGGAACTGTATGAGTCAGCAAAAATTGACGGGGCAAACCGCTTTAAAGAGCTGAGGTATATAACTCTACCCCTATTAAAACCCATGATTTCCATGGTTACTCTGTTAACAACAGTGGGCTGCATAAAAGCATTTGACCTTGTTTATGTTATGACAAATGGAGGCCCCATGAATTCAACCGAACTCATTGCTATGAGAGTGTTTAAAGATGCATTCGGCAGTGGTAGCACCCACTATTACGGCTATGCATCAGCCGAAGCAACAGTCCTTTTCCTCATAACAATCCTTATATCAATTGTTCAACTTAAAATGAGCAAAAATGAAAGGGAGGAATAATGATGAAAAGATCCGGAAAATTCAATATAAAAAAAACAATTGCCTATATCTTTCTTACCCTCCTGTCTCTGGTGTATATTTTTCCTGTTGCCCTGATGGTATCCAACTCATTTAAAACCTCTGCAGAGATTAGAAAATCACCCATAGGCTTGCCTGACTCCCTTTATATTGGAAATTATATAGAGACTTGGAATACAGGGAATTTTGGCAGACTCTTTATTAATAGTCTGACTGTACTGCTTCTCAGCATGGCAATTATCTATATAATCAATCTGCTCACAGCATATCCCTTTGCAAGAATGAATTTTAAAGGTAAAAAGTATTTTTTCCTGCTTTTTCTAAGCGGTATGATGTTCCCGATGCAAATGGCGATCATTCCCTTGTTTAAAATAATTACGAGTCTGCGCCTAGTGAACAATCCCTTAAGCCTGGCTTTGGTCTATGCGGCATTTTCCATGCCAATGGGAATCTATATTTTATCCACTTACTTGAAATCTCTTCCCAGAGAAATTGAAGAAGCTGCTGAAATTGACGGGTGTAGTTCCCTTAAAAAGCTCCTTATTATCATCGTTCCTCTCAGCAAACCGGCTCTTGCTACAATCCTGATTATTAATGGGATTAATGTGTGGAATGATCTGCTCCTACCTATTATTGTTATGACTAAAAACTCAGCAAAGACCCTTCCTGCGGGACTGATGTATTTCTCCGGACAGTATCAGACTCAATGGGAATATATTACAGCTGGAATTGTCATAATAAGCACACCCATGGTTGTTTTTTACCTGTTTATGCAGAAAGACATTATAAACGGCCTTGCGTCGGGTGCAGTAAAATCCTGAATACAGTTTATCAATTAGCCCAGCGTTGGCACTTCGGATCAATGAATAAAGAAAATAATATGGAGAATAATATGAATAAGAATATACAAATATCAGCATCTTCGAAAACCGTGCATCTGAAGCATTTCTGGAGTAAATGTGTTGGAGCTGGTAGAGCAAATGAGGGTCTTCGGGCTAACTGGCAGAGGCATTTGCAACAGGTCGTTAAGGAATGCGGCTTCCAGTACCTTCGTTTCCATGGCCTGTTTCACGATGACATGTTTGTGTATCGGAAGGACGGTGATCAGGAAGTTTACAACTGGCAGTATATTGATGAACTATTCGATGCTTTGCTGGAAAACAGGATCAGACCGTTTATTGAGTTCGGCTTCTGCCCACAGGATATGGCATCCGGAGAAACGACCCAGTTCTGGTGGAAAGGAAATGTAACACCCCCCCGTGACTATACCCAATGGGGAAATCTTATAGAAAGAAGTGTAACTCACTGGATCGAAAGATATGGAATTTCAGAAGTAAGAAACTGGTATTTTGAAGTCTGGAACGAACCGAATCTTCATGCATTCTGGGACGGAACCAAACAGGAATATTTTAGTTTGTATAAGTCCACTGTTAAAGTCATCAAAAATATCAATCAGGAACTGCGGGTCGGAGGACCGGCAACAAGCAATTTTGTACCTGATGAACGGTTTGCTGGTGAAGTTGAAGATGAAAGTAAGCAGCTCACTTTTCAAACCGAAGATTTGGAAAGTCTGAAATGGAGAGGCGTCTGGGTAGAGAACTTTCTGGATTTCTGTTCCCATGAAAATCTCCCAGTTGATTTTATCTCAACTCATCCCTACCCTACAGATTTTGCTCTGGATGGATACGGCAGAACAAAAGGGTTAAGCAGAAATGTCGATTCAACAAAAAAGGATCTTACCTGGTTAAGGCATCTGATAAACAACAGTCCTTTTCCAAAAGCGGAGATACACCTGACAGAGTGGAGCTCCAGTCCCTCTCCCAGGGACTGTTCCCATGATTATCTGCCTGCAGCTACATTCATAGTTAAAAGCAATATCGAATCATCCGGATTGGTAGACTCTTTATCCTACTGGACATTTACAGATGTTTTTGAAGAAAGCGGCGCAGGAGATTCAATTTTCCATGGAGGATTCGGCATGATCAACTTCCAGGGGATCGTTAAACCATCCTTTCATGCCTACCGATTCCTGAATTATCTTGGTGACAGAGAAATCAGCAGGGGTGACAAATATATAGCCACGAGAAACAGCAGCAGTGGCAAGCTGTCTCTACTGATTTACCATTATCCTGATGAAGTGAAACAGGCTGTTCCAATTTCCCCATACCCCAATCGTGTACCAGCAGAGGATTTAATGGCTACGGGCAGTTATCAGAATCTGTTCATAGAGATAAAGGATTTAGAACCGGGAAGCCGCTTTATGATGGAGACTCTGGATAAAGACCATGGTATTGCTGTAAAGAACTGGAGAGAAATGGGATCTCCTGAACCGCCCTCAGTGGAAATGACCCGGGAACTTAAGACTATGGGACTGAATACAAAGAAAGAGATAATTTCCACAGAAAACAGTTCAGTTAAAATATCCTTATCCCTAAGCCCCTGGAGCCTTGTTTCTATCAGGGAACTATAAATCTGTTCTTTGTACACTTTCTGTCAGGTGATTTGCAAAATGGAAAGATAAGACATTTTACAATGATGTTTAACAGGGAGTGTAGAGGTATTGCCCGTGCCATTTATATTAGAGGTCATTTGGATCATCTTTGCCGTTAGTTGTTCTGTCAACCAGGATTTGGTGTCAGAGGCTCTGGTATCGGAAAAAAAATAAAAACCGTAAACAGTCAGATCTTTCGGTATTCTATTTGTATAAACCCGATCCCACTCTGAAACAAAGAAAAATCAATTATTGGAACCAAAGATCGTAAAATAACTGTATTTAATATAAAATGGTACGGGCTACCAATTTTGAGAATAAGGGAGGATGGTCATTGAACCTGCTGATTGTTGATGATGAAGCCCTGGTTCGTGAGTGGTTTTCATCAACGATAAATGAACTGGGAACACAGTACAATTTGATTGGAACAGCTGCTGATGCCCGCCAGGCCCTTCGACTGCTGGAAACCTGCCGCGTTGACCTTATTTTCGTTGATATCAATATGCCTGGTATGGATGGACTGGAGCTTATTGCTCGTATATCCTCGCTTTACCCGCAGATGACCATTGTTATGCTCAGTGCTTTTGCTGAGTTCCAATATGCTAAAACCGCTATGATAAACGGCGCCAGCGATTATCTTCTGAAAGGGGAGATTACCAAAGAAAGCCTGAAAGCCAAAATTGATGAAGTGAAGGTGATTTGTGAGTCCGGCACAGATAAGAATCCTGTAGTTGACCTTTTTCAAAATCAGGAGTGGAATCAGAGTATTCTGAAAGATCTTGATTTTAAAAGTCCTCCTTCCTGTGTATTCTGGTTGCACACAGGGAGTATTGATATTGCATCAGACAGGTTAAGTGAATTAAAAGATACATTTTCAAGAAGTCTTTATATGAAAATCTGTTTTTATCATCTTAAGCCGAACCTTGTGCTTGGTTTATTGGCAGAAACAAATCATCCCGGCTCGGATGATTACAATTCAACAGGCAGTAGAATTCAGTCAACAGTACATAGAGTTCTTGAACCAACCGAAAACGACTATGAGGGATGTATTGGTATAGCCTTCAAAGGACCATCTGAATTGACACCTACAGCCGCTCTTGATACAGCATTTAACGCACTCATACAATCAAAGATGGCCTCATGTCCCTTCCGTATCATAAAATGCAATACACAATCGGAAAAAGAAAACTGGCCTCTATACGAAAATTTCACTGCTGCTCTGAACAGACTGGACTTTGAACAGGCTAAATTACTGGCCCGGCAGATTACTGAAACTTATAAAACGGATTTATCTGTGCCTGAAACTGCAAAAATAGTTTACCTGCTGCTAAAAAGAATCTATGCAGAAAGAGAGAAGTCAGTCCTTTCAGCAATTTCCGTAATTTGGGACAACATATCCAACGACTTTTCAGACATACCGTCTCTACTAACAAATTTACTGCAGAAGACTATTACTATAGAACATAAGAATGCGATGATTTCAAAAGGGAGTAACCTTGCAGAAAAGGACCCCATGAATCTGGCAATTCAGTTCATTAATGATAATTTTTATTCCGACATAAGCCTTCAGAACGTTGCTGCAATAGCAGGTTTAAATCCTGCCTATTTCAGTGAAAAGTTTCATGAGATTTGTGGTGAGACTTTTTCGGATAGAATTTCCCGTCTCCGTATCAATAAAGCTAAAGAGCTGCTGACAAACAGTTCATTACCGATAAAACGGATTGGAGAATTGATCGGTTATCCCAATCCCAGTTATTTTAATCAAATTTTCCAGAAACATTGCGGACTCACACCCGGGGCTTTCAGAAAACCTGAAGATTAAAACATAATACCCAAAAAAACAAACATCCACACCTGTTTACCCAAACAGAGAAACATGAATCCTATAATATTTTCTATATTCTATTAACAAAAAGCATTGGATCATTACTTATTACTTTTAAAGGAGTTTTTTATGAAAAGAATACTTGTAATGATTATTCTCATCAGCTCAGTGGCTCTTTACACTTTCGCAAACGGAAGCCAAGAGACAGCTGCAAAGGCTGCCACGTCTTATGATTTTCAGTTCTGGTTTGCCGGGACAGATGGAATTGAAACAGAATACTGGCAGACCTTCTTCGAAGATTTTTTTGCTGATAAAGATGATATGACGTTCTCAATAACGGGAGTGCCCTGGTCGGACTTTGCCACAAAACTCAATGTTGCTTTCGCCAGCGGAACAGCACCCGATCTGGTCCATTATCCTATTGCCTCCATCTCTCAGAGAGCAAGCATGGGACAGTTCATGCCTCTGGATAAGTACTATAACAACTGGGACGGAAAAGAAGATTATCTTGAGAATCTGTATAACCTGGGAGAATATCAGGGACAGCTCTACGGACTAGTTACATTTACAGACCCCAGAGTATTGGTCTGGAGAAAAGATCTTTTTGAAGAATCCGGCCTTGATCCTGAAGTTCCCCCGGCCAACTGGAAAGAGCTGGAAGAGTATGCACTGAAACTCACAAAGAAACAAAACGGTCAGACTGTGAGAGGCGGATTTCAGATTCCTTTTCAGAATTCGAACCAGATGGTACAGATTTTCGCTCTTCAGAATGGCGGAAGCCTCATAGACGACAAAGGAACCACTCCTACATTTGATTCAATAGAAGTTATGGAAGCAGCTGAATATCTTCAGAACCTGGTTCAGGCGGGGGTCAGTCTTCCCTGGGATCAGTTGACCGGAGATCAGTTCAATCCTTTTCCCCAGGGTAAAGTAGCAATGTCTTATGACAGCCCTCAGGCATACCGTAACCTGCTAAAAAACCATCCCGAACTGGAAGGAAAAATTGGCGTTCGTGCCCCTCTTTCCAATACAGACGAGGGAACATTCTGCGGAGCCAGACTTCTCTACATTTCATCAGAAACAGAGCGTCCCGATCTGGCTTGGGATGTCATCGAAAAAGCCATGTCCACAGAAGAAGCATTAAAACGATATGAGTTGTTTTTTGCTCCTGTCAACAGAACCTCTCTCCTCGAAGATTATATAGCTGATGACCCTGAACTGAATACAGCGACAATAGCGGCCATTCAGGTGGGAGAGGGAATTGCCAAAGTGCCCTGGTTCTCTCTCTTGAACAGATCTGTCTCCAATGCTATGGAGAGAGCATTCTACGGTGAGGATGTGCGGATTGTTTTCCCTGAAGAAGCAGAAAAACTGCGGGATGAACTGAAAGACTTCCAGTCAAACTAGTCTCTACACTTTCATTTATGTCATCCGCCGGACCAGCTCTTGCGGGTGACTTTCCACAGGATAAAATATGACAAAACAAAAATCGAAGCATCATCGATTAGATACAACGCCCTACTTCATGCTGGCACCGGGTTATCTGATTTACTTTATATTCATTATGGTTCCGGTTTTTTACGGAATTTATTACAGTTTCACCAATTACGCCTTTTACGGAAAACCAGGATTTGTAGGATTTTCAAACTATAGATATCTGCTGAAGGACAGTCTTTTTATTAAGTCTATTGGCAACACAGTGGTCTATACAGTATTTACTGTCATTCCACAAATGGTTCTTGGACTGTTCATTGCCAATGCTCTTAATAAATCTTTCAGGACAAAATCCATATGGAGAGGAATGATCTACATGCCGAATGTGACATCCATGGTCGCTGTCTCCATGATCTGGCTATGGCTTTTTGATCCTGCCAGCGGTTTTCTCAATATGGTTCTGCGGTCAATAGGACAAAGCGGAATAGACTGGCTTTACAATCCGGACACGGCTATGCCCTGTATCATTGTAGTTGGAGTATGGAAAGTAGTTGGGTATAATATGATTATCTATCTGGCCGGACTTCAGGCGGTTCCCCAATCTCTCTATGAAGTAGCTCAGATTGATGGAGCCGGATCGGTACGACAGTTTTTCAGCATTACTCTGCCATTGTTAAAACCGACAACCTTTTTTCTGCTTGTTATGAATACAATACAATCATTCCAGGTTTTTGAGCAGGTCTCCATCATGACAAATGGTGGTCCCCTGAACACAACAACAACCATTGTTCACCAGATCTATACAAGAGCTTTTCTTGATTTCAAAATGGGTTACGCCTCCAGCATGGCAGTCATTCTCCTTTTTGTGATTGCCACTGCAACTTTTCTCAACTTCAAGTTCGGAGGAGATACATCAGATGTCGACTAGAAAAATACCCCTTCCTGAAATAATAGCTTTTTTTATAGTAGCCCTTGTTGCCATTCTTATGTTTCTTCCCTTTCTATTGACCATATCCACATCACTCAAAACAATGGCAGAGGTGGAATCTCCGGAATTCCGTCTGATTCCTGAATCGTTCCAGTGGCAGAACTATGCAGATGCCATGGCCAGTGGTAACTGGTCCAGGTACTTTATGAACTCACTCCTCATAACATCCATTACCGTCTGTCTGAGTCTTATTTTCAATTCGCTGGCAGGATTTTCCTTTGCCCGTTTCACATTCCCCGGCAGAGGGGTTCTCTTTTATCTGATACTGATAGGACTGATGGTCCCCGAACAGGTTACATTGATACCTCTGTTCAAAATGATGAGCAACTTTCCTCTCTTTGGTGGGAACAATATCCTGGGACAGGGCGGAACCGGTCTGATTAACTCCAGACTGGGTCTGATTATTCCTTACCTGGCTGCTCCCTTCGGGATATTTTTATGCAGACAGTTTTATCTTGGATTCCCGAAGGCTATTGATGATGCTGCCTCCATTGACGGAGCCAGCAAGTGGAGACTGTATGCCCAGATTTATATTCCCTCCAGCGGTCCGGTTCTGGCAGCACTGGGAGTTCTGAAAACAACCCATACCTGGAACAATTATCTGTGGCCTCTTATCCTTATAAATTCCGATGAGATGTATACAGTTCAGCTTGGACTGACCAAATTCAGAACGGCCTATGGTGTGGAATGGAACCTGCTGATGGCGGCAACAATTCTTGTTGTACTGCCCCTTTTGGTGATTTTTCTTCTGGCACAAAAACACTTTGTGTCGGGTGTAGTAACGTCAGGTGTCAAAGGATAAGAAAAGTGGAAAAACCTAACATAATACTTATTAATTGCGATGATCTCGGATATGGCGACCTGGGATGCTATGGCAGCTTAATTAATAAAACCCCTCATATTGATAAGATGGCTGAACAGGGCTTGCAACTGACGGATTTCTATATGGCCAGTTCAGTCTGTTCTCCTTCAAGAGCCGGTATGCTGACAGGCTGCTACCCACCGAGAATAGGCTTTGGAAGCTTTACAGAAAAGGAACAGATGGTTCTGTTTCCGGGTGACCCGGAAGGACTTCATCCCGATGAGATAACCATTGCCGATCAGCTCAAGAATGCCGGGTATGCAACAAAGCTGATAGGAAAATGGCACTGTGGAGACCAGGCGGATTTCCTACCCACAAAACATGGTTTTGACGAGTACTTCGGTCTTCCCTACAGCAATGACATGGGCCGGCAGGTTGACCATCCCGACTGGCCGCCTCTTCCCCTGCTGGAAGGGGAAGAGGTTGTACAGCAGCAACCGGATCAGTCAGGGCTGACAGAAAGATATGCATATGAGTCTCTTCGGTTTATTCGAGAACACTCTGAAACCCCCTTTTTCCTTTACCTGGCTCATATGTATGTCCATGTCCCCCTGTTTGTCCCCCGTCATTTCCTGGAAAGATCGGAAAACGGGGGGTACGGTGGAGCAGTTGAATGCATTGACTGGGTCTGCGGGCTACTTTTCAAAGAACTGGAGGCGCAGGGGATTGCCGAAAATACACTTGTTATTTTTACCAGTGACAACGGATCCCGTGCACGGGGAGAAGGCGGCAGCAATGCCCCGCTGCGCGGAACTAAAACGACCTCATGGGATGGAGGTTTCAGAGTTCCCTGTATTATGAGGTGGCCCGGAGTCATTCCCGAAGGGGTAAAGTGCAGTGAACTGACAACAGCAATGGACTTCTTACCGACAATTTCCTCATTGCTGAACATCGAAGTTTCGGAGGACCGGATTATCGACGGAAAGGATATTTCTCAACTGATGAAGAATCCGGAAAATGAAAAATCTCCTCACCAGACATTTGCCTATTACTTTGCAAACAGTCTGCATGCCATAAGAAATGACAGATGGAAACTTCATTTCTTCAGAGACGGTAAGGGTGTAAAAGAACTATATGATCTACATAATGACAGTGAAGAAAACAGGAACCAGTATGACAATCATCCCGAAATAGTCGAAGAACTTGAAAAAGCTGCTTTAGTTTACAGAAAGGAAATTGGCGACAGCTCAACAGCAACCCGGGGAACCTGTACCCGTCCCTGCGGGTATAAGGAAGGAGCCAGACCTTTGACAAGCTATGACTCGTCCCACCCCTATATGGTGGCGATGTATGACCTTGCCGACAGTCAGGTATTGACAGGATAAACCTTGAAACACCTGATAGAGTCTCCCCGGATAACAGGAATTTATCTTACAATATGTCTATGACATCAAGAAATCGTAAATTTTTCAGTGTCCGGAGAAGACTGTTTGTCTATTTTACAATTCCCATGATCATTCCTCTCCTGATTTTCGGACTATATGCTATAAAATCGTCACAGGAACTGGCCAATGAAGAGGTGGTAAAGAGTACAGAAAAAACCCTGAAACTGACGTCACTGGGACTGGAGCAACTCCTGCAGCATCTTGTTTTTGTAAGTAATGATCTGTATCTGGATTATAAAGTAAATAAAACTCTGATTGTACCGGCATCGGATATCCCCTACTCCCGTCTGATGGAAGAAAATCAATATGTAAATGACAGGATCTTGAACCTGAGCTCCCGACTGGGTAACGTACAGTTTCTCTTTCGCCTTTCCGGATATTCAGGAAGAGAGTTTCCCAATCAGATCGCCAACCAGAATAGCCCCCTGAACCTGGATTCACAGTGGTACCGGAAAACCACAGAACATCCGGGAAGAATCGAATGGGTACTTGATGAGAAGGGAGAAATCATTAAGACAGCTGATGGAGTTCCCCTTCTTATAGGTGTGCGCATTATTTCAAACCTGATTACAGGTATGGATATAGGAGTTCTGGCTGTAGGATTACACAAATCCTATATTGAAGAGTATCTGATCCTCTCATCACGGGAAGGCGAGCTGCTGCTGGCTATTGAAAGAGACGGCAAAGTGGTCGCTAGCAGTACCCCCGATATGACCGGCATCAGCGATATGAATGAGATTCAATCTCTTTCATCGGGAGATATTCTTGTCATCGATAATAGAAAGTATCTTGTCACCAGAAGTGAGCTTAAAGAAACTTTATGGAGCCTGATGCTTCTCACTCCCATAAATAGATATTTCGCCCATGTGCAGCGCTGGCGTATCATTGTTATGATATCCCTTATTCTGACCCTGATATCATCATTCATAATCTCATCCATAGTCTCCTCCAGGCTTTCCAAACCAATTATTGCTCTCTCTAAAGATATGATGCAGATCTCCAGGGGTGATATTACCTTGCGAAGCCATGTCAGTACCAATGATGAAATCGGTATACTGGCAGATTCATTTAATCATATGCTGGATCAGATCAACGAATTGATGAAAGATCTGCAGGTAGAGCAAAGAGCAAAGATAGATTCTGAACTAAAGGCACTGTTCAGTCAGATAAATCCCCATTTTCTCTACAATACTCTTGCCGGAATCAGGTTTATGATCGGAAACCGCTCCGATAACGAAATCAATGAAGCCCTGCTTTCTCTCACACAATTTCTCAGGCATTTATTTGCCGCATCAAACGAAATAGTTCCCATACGAGATGAAGTGGAAAATCTTACACATTATATGAGGATACAGGAGATACGGTCTGTCGGAAATATTCGCTTTACCCTGAATATTGATGATTCAATTATGGACTGTCCTATTCCAAAGCTGATGCTGCAGCCTCTTGTGGAAAATGCAATATTTCACGGACTCGGAACAAGAGGAGGGAAAGGAACCATAACCATAACGGCTCATGAAATTGGGAATCAGATTGTATTTGAAGTAATCGACACAATTGATGATAATGATTCAACACCGGCAGCCAGTAACATTGATAAGCTCAACGGCACGGGTATAGGACTTACCAATGTTAATGAAAGGCTGCAGCTCTATTATGGAGAAGAGTACAGTGTCCGCTTGAATGAGGATGACTTTGGCCATATTCATGCTGAAATGAGTATAGCCAAACAAATTAAAAAAAGAACACAGATTCTTAACTGTTGATTCCTATCCCAATCAGCCTCAGAAAAGTGACTTTAAGATTCAACAGCAACGATAGAATCTTTTACTATCATTTTTGCCTTCAACTTCACACAACGGGGGAAACTGTCCCATTCCCCCTGAATCCTTTCCAGGAGAATATCAGCTGAGAGACGACTACTGCTATGGTCATAGAGTTTCCGGTACGTTTGGTTCTTGTAACAATATTCTCTTTATATCCAAGATCGGCTATGGCCGCTTCCAGCGTCTCTTATCGATGCTCCAGAGAGCAGGCACCCTCATCATAACAACATTGTGGACGCCTATCCTCTCAAAGAGCATACTCACAATGTTACTTTTTGACATCTTTCAGATACAGAATGACATTTCAGTTTCATCAGGACAAATCTATAATTCAGGTATGAAAAAGAAGAATGTATTATTTATCACAACCGACCAGCAGCAGAAAGCCACGATGGGCTGTTATGGAAACAATTTAATTGAAACACCCCACCTGGACGCATTGGCACAATCCGGAATTGTTTTAGACAGAGCCTACTGTGAGAATCCTATATGCATTCCATCAAGAAATACGATGATTACAGGACGGAAATCCATTCACCATCAGGCGACAGTTCACAACAGCAGTCTCCCTGATAACGAGATCTGCCTGGGAGACTATTTAAAACAGAAAGGATATGAGACTCATTTTATTGGAAAACCACACTTCAAATCACAGCAGGAGGAAGGAACTGAGGAGTCCCTGGAGGATTGGAGAAACGGATTGTATGACAATTGGAACGGCCCCTATAAAGGATTCAATACAGCAGAAATAATACTTGGACACAGCAACCCACTGACTGGACATTACGGGAAGTGGATGAAATCACGGCACAAGGATAAAATTAAACACTTTGCTAAAGAAAACCTGAACCCAGCTGATGTCAGCTGCGGCCAGGGCGTATTCCTTACAAATATTCCGGAGGAAGTACATTCATCCACATATGTGGGAGACAGAACCAGCGCCTACTTGAAAAAAATGGCTGTCTCTGAGAAACCCTTTTACTGCTTTTGCAGTTTTCCCGACCCCCACTGGCCTCTAATGACTCCTCCCCAATATTACAAGATGTATAATGACTGCCCAATAGATACAAGCTACGAACCTCTTGAAAAAGATCCCAACCTTGAGAACTACCCCGATAACATTAAAAAATATATGAAAACGGGACGTATGTCTGATTTTGACGGGGGAGGGCACAAAGTTACAGAGAACAGGGATATCGAAACCATCACAAGAGCTTACTGGGGGGCCATATCTCTTATCGATAAAAACATTGGGCGTATAATGAAGACTCTCGAAGATGAGGGACTGAGGGATGACACACTGGTAATATTCACAACAGACCACGGGGAATATATGGGTGCTCATGGAATGATGGCAAAGGGAGGTGTCTGCTGGGAAGAATATATAAATGTACCCTTCATCGCCTCTTTCCCGGGTATAATTAACGCGAACACCCGGTGTGACGGACTTTTTTCTTTTACCGATATTGTACCGACAATTCTGGATTTCCTTGGATATATGGAAGAGAAAGGCCTTCCTGCTATGCCCTTCGATGGTATATCACAAAAAAGTTTACTTCAGGGAGACGAAAAACATACCAGAAGATCCCTGACCGTTCATCATGCAAAGTCCACTCTGAGTTCATCAGCTTCAGATCAGCATGTCCTTATAAGACATGACGGATGGAAACTGATCTATCATGCCGGAGAGAAAGGCGGGCAACTTTATAATCTGATCAATGATCCGAAGGAGACTAGAAATCTCTATAATCTTACCGATTACTCTGATATACAGGCTAAGCTAATCACCGAATTAATGGATACACTCATTCTTGAGATTAATAAAAAGCCTATTATTGAAAGCCTGAACAGTGATGATCAATACACCTGCCATGTAATGACCAGGGAGGTTTGGGGAGATGAGCTTTATCAGGAGTAATAGCGGATGAAAAACATGATGCCTGAACCTTTGATTTCCGGTTCAGACATCAAGTTATCCTATAAGAGTTATTACAGAAACAGGTCATTCATTTCACAGAACTTTTAGTCAATATCCCTGACCAGTAATGCATAATTGTAAAGCACTATATAATCGGCTGCATTCTCCGATGCACTCAGATCAAAAATGGTTGTTTCATCCGAATGATCAAATTCATAGGGATACTCTTCACCGTACAGCTCGGACCAGAACTGGCGGGAAAGGGCGGGAGCCTGGGTTGCCGCACCAGTAGTATCTTTATAATCATTACGCATGGCTCCGGGGCCATGAGTATCAACAAAATCATCCACAGTTGCCTCTACTGTCACAGCAGAGCTTTCCTTTTCTTCAGGAGGAGGTCCCATATCCTTATTACCATCATCGGGAGGCCCCATCTCAGATCCGCCCATACCGGCAGCACCCCCGGAAGCCAGATTGATTCCGTAGGCTTTTCCAAAGGCAAAATAAAGAGCTGTGTCCGGAAAGTCTCCACAGGTTGTACTGGTCCACATATAACAATCGATTCTGCTTAAATCAAAAAAATCGGTGTCTGTCGCCGGCAGTTCGGTAATACCGTATTGCACGATGCTCTGAAGTTCTTTAGCGTCGGGAAGACGCCAGTCGCTATAGCCTAAATACTCAACTTCATTCATTTTCTGAACCCAGATCAGTGTATCCACCCAGGTTCGTCCATAACCATAGTTTTTATCATCTTCAGATCGGAAAGAACCGTCATCGTTCACGGCACCACTGTCTTTCTGTGACCACATGAAGCCCGTTGCTGTATCACTGACTGTTCCATCTCCGTTATCAACGAATTCATTCACCCCATAAACGCCTTCCTCTCCCCGGACAGCACGGACACCTGCGGGTATAGAAGAGCCTGTTGAGCTGCCATCCAGATAGTATCCGTCACCGTAGGATTTCAAGTGACCGTCCGCCCAGTTGAATCCATAGTTCTTTTCCATCTCTTCATATTCATTCTCAGCCGGTATTTTTGTGACCGTACTGGTCCAGTAGGAACCGGTATAGGGACGGCCTTCATCATAGAAAAAATCAAAATAATCTGTATCTATATAAGGAACACACTGGCTGATATCCTGAGCCACAAGTTGACCGTCCAGATTGGCCAGAGAAAATGATTCCTTGATTGTCGGAAGCCGCCAGTCATCATAGCCTCCGAGTTCCAGATTCTCAACATATTCAATTGCTTGATCATAGGTCATTTTTTCAGAAGGAGGGGTCTGCTGCCACATGAGTCCGGTATTGTCATCCGTCACAGTGCCATCGCCATTATCTGTATAGGAGGGCAGTATCCCCTGATGCTGAGCATCCTGCCCGTACAGAGGATCTCCAGGCTCGGGTTCATCAATAATATTTCCATCGGCATCGTAGAACCTGGTCTGCATGGCATCGGTCACAACAAACCGAACCTCCGTCTTTGCAGCAGTCACATCCGCTTTGTCTGGTGTCATACAGGCTGTCGCCATAAGAGTTATAACAGCCATCAATAATAATAGGACTGTATCCTGAATTGCTTTCATAAAATTCTCCTGATAAAAAATTATGGAAGCAATATAGATTTTTTGATAAACACCATCGT